>NZ_JBMVFV010000005.1:0-171549 GCF_049538395.1 Micromonospora sp. AB353
CCCACCCGGCGGCGGGGTCGTCGGAGGTGGCGTGGTGGGGTTGCCGCCGCCACCGTCCACCCGGACGAGCTGCCACTGCTGGTTGGCGCCGTTCCAGTCGTCGTACTGGACGATGTTTCCGCCGTCGGCGGTCGAGGCGCCCTGCACCTCCACCACCTTGTTGCTGTGGCGGCTGATCAGCCGGACGTAGCCGCTGTCGGAGTCGGCCAGCCGGAACTGCTGGTTGGTCCCGTTGAGGTCGGAGTACTGCACGATGCTGCCGCCGTTGGCGGTCGACCAGTTGTAGACGTCGAGCACCTTGCCGGACAGCCGTGACTTCAGGCGGTAGTAGCCGCCGCCGGAGTCGACGAACTGCCACTGCTGCTGGTTGCCGTTGTTGCGTGACCACTGCACGATCCGCGCGCCGTCGTTCGTGGCCAGGTTGTAGACGTCGAGCGCCTTGCCGCTGTTGCGGTTGACCAGGACGTACCAGGCGTTCGTGTCGACGCTCGCGGCGGCGGCGGGCGCGGACACGGCAGCCACTGCGGCGGCGCCGACGAGTACCGCGGTCGCGCCCGACGCGACGACTCGCGGCAGCCATCCGCGCCGTCGCGGCGGCGACACCGTCGATGGGGACCTACCGAATGCGAACATGTTCCTCCCTCTGAACACACGTTGTGAGCGCTAACAATTCGTCGTCACGCACTGATCCCACACCCGGCCTGGCACCCGGCGACCCGCGCCCGCCCGGTGGGCCATCGATGCCGCCGTCCCGTGCCATCGACTGTGAGCGATAACACGTCGTACGTCAAGTCGTAACAATCGATGGACCGACGAGCGCGCGGTCGGCGGGACGATGTCAGCTTCTCGACCCAGCACTACCGCCGCCCGCACTGCGGCCCGACAGTGCACACGGCTGGAGGGGGGTGGGGGAATTGGGGCAGCCGGCGAACGAATCCGTCATGATCCGGGACTGGTTCAGCGTGCCGCGGGTGCCCGTCGAGGACCGGGCCGCGGTCTTCGGCGCACGTACCCAGGATCCACGGGTGGAGTTCGTCGCGCTGACGGTCAGGTACTGGATGGACGCGCACGCCACGCGCTCGATGACCCGCGAGCGCGTGCTGGCCGCGATGACCGGCCGTATCACCCCGGACAACGTCTGGGACCTGGTCTCGATGCTCGCGCGACTGCGACTGGCCGAGGCGTTCTTCGACCTGGCCGCCTCCGACGTCGACTCCGACGGCACGTTCCGACGCTACCTGCTCGGTCTCGACCCCGCGCTACTCGACGCGATGCGGCACTACGCGGCCTGGAACGGGATCAACCCGAAGCTGTTCCTGGACGGCTTCGCCGTCGGCGTCGGGGAATCAGTGGCGACAGTGGTGGTCGACCTCGGCAAGCTCGTGCAGGTGATCGGCCGCCTCCAGCAGGAGCAGTTCACCACGCTCATCGTGCTCACAGTCGACCCCCGCGCCGGTGTCCAGCGCCTCGCCGACCAGGCGACAGTCGTACGCCAGGCGCTGGCCGGCATCGTCGCCGCGCTCGACCCGACGACCGTCCCGGAGCGGCTGCTGGCGCTGTGGCGCGGCTGGGCGGCCGAGTTCGCCCGGCACCTGGAGAACCTCGACCCGTTCGCCGCCGGCCGGCTGCTCGGGCGCGTCGCCGGCGACCTCTACCAGGTGCTCACCGGTCTGGTGCATCTCGCCCGGCTGCTCGGCGGCGTCGCGGTCCGCGCCGCCGTCCGGTACGTGCCGCTGCTGCTCGCGGGCGCCCGGGAGGCGCGCCTGCTGACCGCCCGGACGGCCGCGCTGCTGGTGGCGATCGGCCGGGCGGCGATCCTCGCCGCGCCCCAGGTGGGCCTCGCGGTGCTGCGGACGCTCTTCCCCCCGAAGGTGCTCGACGCGCTGTTCCGGCAGGGCCGGGTGCTGCTCGCCGACGCCGAACTCACACTGACCCTGTTCAACCAGGCGGCGCACGCCGAGGCGTTCGCCGGCGCCGGGGCGGGTACCCGGCTCGGCGCGCTGGTGAGTCTCGACGGCCGGCCCGTGCTGATGGCGAGCATGTCGGAGACGGTGTCGTCGGCCGGCCGGGCCGCGACCCGCGCCGAACTGAACGAGGCGCTCGACGAGATCATCAAGCGGGTCGAGGACCTGCGTGAGCTGAAACCACCGAAGACACCCCGGGACATCCAGGCCGCCGTCGTACGCGCCGCCATCGCCCGGCAACTGGAGCAGCGGCTGACCACCGCGTTCAACAGGGCGCTCCAGACCGTCGCGTACGAGGAGTTCCGCGCGTTGCGCAAGGCCGGGCAGGCGCAGCCGTGGCGGCTCGGCCAGCAGGTGCACCGGCGGATGGCCGCCGAGATCGCGCAGCTCGTCGGCCGGTCACCGGGCCTGGAGCCGTTCGCGGAGAAGTCGCTGGCGACAGTGGTCGAGACGGTCCGCGCGGCCCACCCGGAGCTGGCGCCCGCGCTGCGCGGCTCCGAGACGGTGCTGCGCCAGACGGTCGCCCAGATGCTGCTCGGCCACCCGGACCGGGATCTGCTGCTGCGGCTCGTCGGGTTCACCGGCAACCCGGCCGCGACCGGCGCGGAGAAGGCACTCGCCACCCACCTGGCCGAACGGTTCCGGTGGAAGGCGTCCACCACGGTCGGGGACCTCCGCTCCGACCTGCTGCTCGTCGACCCCGAGGCGGCCCGCGTCACGAACGTCGACTGGACCTCCTCGACGAAGCTGGAGCGCTTCGAGAAGACCTGGGGGACCGTCGCCGACGACCTCGGGGAGACGTTCGACGGGCGCTGGGAGGCGATCGCGGAGGCGTACCAGCGCGCCGCCAAGGGCGGTGTGCCGGCGGAGGTCGTCGCCGGCCTCGACGAGCTGACCGCGCACGCCGTACGCGAGACGGTCGTCCGCCAGGCCGCCCTCAGCCAGTTGTTCCCCGGGTTCTTCGTCACCTCGCACGAGATGACGTACCGGGGCCTGCAAACCCTGTTCAACCTGCCGCAGTAGAGGAGCACCGATGGGCAGAGTCGTCGTCGCCGACGCCGATCCGGCGACGCTTGGTTTCAGCACCGCGCATTCCGACCGGTACGTCTACTCCAACTACTTCGTACCGGTGCGGCTCACGTTCGGCGGTGGCGAGACGCCCATCCTGCCGTTCTACGTCAAGCAGGCACTGATCGAGGCGATCCGCTACGGCGGGCTCGACGGCGACCGGCTGCCGCACCTGCTCAAAGAACTCGGCCTCGCCGACCTGTGGAAGGCCAACGAGATGGACGCCGCCACCGAGGCGCTGCCCGGCGCCGACTCGGGCATGTCGTACCGGGAGCCACCGGCGCGGCGCCAGACGCTGCTCGGCGACCAGCAGGCGGAGTTCCTCGCCGGCCTGCTCCAGTCCGACGTGGGCATCGCGTTCCTCGACCGCACCCGGATCCGGCCGGTGGGTTTCGCGCTCGGCGAGCACGTCTACGCGCTGGCGCTCGCCCCCGGTGAGGAGGCGGTGCTGGAGCAACGCACCTACACCAAGCGCGAGCTGACCCTGGAGGAGCAGAACGAGTCGGAACAGCAGACCGACGTCGAGCTGACCAGCGCGCTCACCACCGAACTCCAGGAGGGCTTCGAGCGGCAGAAGTCGCTGACCGACACCTGGGGGCTCAACGCGAGCCACACCGGCCAGTACACCAGCCCGACCGGCATCTGGGGCACCTTCAACGCCAGCCACACGATCGGCTTCGCCAGCAGCGTCACCGCGGCGAGCCAGGAGACGAGCCGCCGGGCCGTGAAGGACAGCCGGACCGCCACCTCGAAGGTCGCGGCGCGCTACCGCACCCAGCACAAGACCGACTTCAAGCTGGTCACCGAGACCGGCACGGAGTCGTCCTCGAAGCGCACCGTCCGCAACCCGAACCGGGCCACGCCGATCACGCTGCACTACTTCAAGGTGTTGCAACGGCTGGAGCTGGCGCACGAGCGGTACGGCGCGCGGGTCTGCTGGGCCCCCACGATCAAGGATCCGGCGTTCGCCTTCGCCCAGAAGATCATCGGCGGACGGCAGCGGATCCGCGACAACGCGGTAGCCGCGCTGCCCCCGATGCCGGTGAAGCCGGAGCGCCCGCCGCGTGGCGCACCCGCCGCGGTGGAGACGCGCGTCGTGTACTCCCCCGTGGTCACGCTCGACAAGTGGGGATTCACCGGCGACATGAGCGCCGACTACGACGTCGACGTCGCGTTCGACGCCGGCTGGGAGTGGGACGGCGACATCGACACGATCCGGCAGAACCTCACGCTGATCACCCGCCGTCCGCCGGACGCGATCGCCGCCCGGGTGGTGGGCGTGCCGGTGGTCACCGAGGCCGACGGGCGGCCGGTGCTGCGCGTACGCGTGCACGTCGGCGCCCGGAGCTGGCTGGCGGGTCCGGGTGCCGACGTGCAGCTCGCCGCCGGGTTCCGGCGTACCCCGACAGTGGTGGACCAGACCGCCGACGACGCGGCGTACAACGCGCTCGTCGCGGGTTACCTGACCGATCTCCAGGAGTGGCAGGACCGGCGCGACGAGGCACTGGCCGCGGCGGAGGCGGCCGGGGACGAGTTCGAGGCGCGGCTGCGGGCCGGCTTCTCGCCGGTGAACGAGATGGTCTCGCAGATCGTGGAGTCGCACTTCCCGGCCAGCGTGCGGGACGAGGCGTGGGAGATCGACTTCTGGCACCGGGTCTTCGACTGGGAGCGCGCGTCGTTCGTGGCGTACCCCGGCTGGTGGTCCGGCGGCGACGCCCGCGCCCCGGAGCGCGACCCCGGCGACTTCGTCAACGCGAGCTGGGCGAAGCTCTACCTGCCGGTCCGGGCCGGCATGGAGCTGACCGCGCTGCGGTGGATCTTCGGGAAGGTGGTGGCGACGCGCCTGGCGCCGGAGGTGGAGCGGGAGCTGGAGGCGTTCGTGGACGAGCTGACGACGTACCGGACCGGCCACCTCGGCAGCGGCGACGAGATGCCCGAGCTGACCACCGAGTGCCAGGACGTGCCCGAGCGGGTGTACTGCCTGGCGAAGTGGACCGAGCTGATGCCCACCGACGGCACCCACCTGGAGGTGGTGCAGGGCATCACGACCGCGGCCGACGCGGTGACCGCCAAGGAGATCAGCGACGCGGAGGCGCTGCGGGCGGCGCTGCTCGACGGCGAGGTGCAGACCAACCGGCTCCGGACCAAGGCGTACGACCAGATGACCGAGCCCGCCGACGTCGACATCCGCCTCGGCTCGCCGTCCGGGAGCGGCCCGGCGCTCTGAGCCGCTCGTCCACCCCGGTCCCTCGTCTGACCAGGGGATCGGGGTGGACGATTTCTGTAAAAGTCTGGACTTTTGATTCGTGGCCTAGATGGTTAAAAAGGCGCATAATTGATCCCTTCCGGTCGCTACCGCCGATGACGACGAGGCCGGTCGGTGAACCGTCCAGAGATTCACCTTCGCGCCAATGGGTCCATTGTGCTGGATCCCCTGAGCTAATAGTGTGCCGTCGCCGCTGTGCTCGACGGGCGCATACACGAACCTAAGGAAAAGTCATGACTACCGTACCCATGCGCCAGGAAGAGCCCCCGGTGTCGCTGGGCAGGGTCCGCGCGGAGCCCCTCGACCGGCTCTCCGCAGCGGACATATCCCCGATAGTGCGCCGGGTGATGGCGGCTCATCTCGATGAGACCCGGGTTCCGGCGGCGAAGTTCGGCTCGTTCATCTGATCTGCGATGTCCCCGGGGCCGGCCCGCGCGGCGCTCACCGAGTTCGTCCTGAAGGTGCACGCCAGGTGTGACCTGGCGTGCGACCACTGCTACGTCTACGAACACGCCGACCAGAGCTGGCGCCGCCGCCCGGTGCGGATGACGCCGGACGTGCTCCGGGCCGCGGCCGGACGGATCGCCGAGCATGCCGACGCCCACCGGCTGCCGGACGTCACCGTCGTCCTGCACGGCGGTGAACCGCTGCTCCTCGGCCCCGAACGGCTGGGTCAGGCGCTCGCCGACCTGCGGCGCGTCATCGGCCCGGTCACGCGGCTGCGGATCGGCATGCAGACCAACGGCGTACTGCTCTCCGAGCGGTTCTGTGACCTGCTCGCCGACCACGACGTCGCGGTGGGCGTGTCGCTCGACGGCGACCGGGCCGCCAACGACCGGCACCGGCGCTTCCGGTCCGGCGCCGGCAGCTACGACCAGGTGCTGCGCGCGCTCGCGCTGCTGCGCCGCCCGGCGTACCGGCGGATCTACTCCGGCCTGCTGTGCACGGTGGACGTGCGCAACGACCCGATCGCGGTGTACGAGGCGCTGCTCGCCCAGGAGCCACCACGGATCGACTTTCTGCTCCCGCACGCCACCTGGGACGACCCACCGTGGCGGCCGGCGGGCGGCGGCACCGCGTACGCGGGCTGGTTGCGCACCGTCTACGACCGCTGGCTCGCGGACGGCCGGCCGGTCGCCGTCCGCCTCTTCGACTCGCTGCGGTCCACCGCCGCGGGCGGACCCAGCGGCACCGAGTGGCTCGGTCTCGACCCGGTCGACCTGGCGGTGATCGAGACGGACGGCGAGTGGGAGCAGGCGGACTCACTCAAGACCGCGTACGACGGCGCGCCGGCCACCGGCATGACCGTCTTCTCGCACGCGGCCGACGACGTGGCGGCCAGCCCGCTCCTGGCCCGCCGCCGCTCCGGCCGGGCCGGTCTCAGCGACGAGTGCCGGCGGTGCCCGGTGGTCGACCAGTGCGGCGGCGGACTGTTCGCCCACCGGTACGGCGCCGGGCACTTCGATCATCCGAGTGTCTACTGCGCCGATCTGAAAGAGCTGATCGTGCACGTGAACGAGAACCCACCGGCACCCGTCCGGCTCGACGCCGGCCTGCCCGACGACTTCATCGACCGCCTCGCGGCCCCGACCGGCGACCGGGTCGCCATCGGCCGGCTCGTGGAGGCACAGATCGCCATCGTCCGCGCCCTGCTCGCCGAGGTGGCCGACCGGCTGCCGGCCGGCGGGGCCGGAGCCGACGGCTGGGAGGCGCTGACCGCGCTCGACCGCAGCGCGGCGGAGTCGGTGGCCCGGATCGCGGCCCACCCGTACGTGCGGGCGTGGGCTGTCGACTGCCTCGCCGGCACAGGCAGCGGCGCGCGGCAGGGGCCCGACTACCTGAGCGCGCTCGCGGCCGCCGCCGCGCTCGGCGCCGGCACCCCGGTACGCCTGGACGTGCCGGTGCGATCCGGCCGCCTGCACCTGCCGACGGTGGGCACAGTGCTGCTGCCCGAGGTGGGCGACGGCACCGCACGGGTCGAGACCGGCCCCGGCTCGCTGCGGGTGACCGCCGGGGACGTGAGCGTGGCGATCCGACCCGGGACGCCCGGGGACGCGCCCCGGTGGTGGCCGACCCGCGTGCTCGCCGCGGCGGACGTGAGCGTCCTGCTGGAGGACGGCGACCCGCACCGGGACTGCCACCGGCTGCCCGCCGGTGACCGGCTCGACGACGCGGGCGCCGTGCGCTGGGCCGAGACGTTCGCGGCGGCGTGGCAGGTGATCCGGGACGAGGTGCCGGGCCACGCCGAGGAACTGCGTACCGGGCTGCGGGCCGTGGTCCCGTTGCGGCGCAGCGGCGCGGGTGTCAGCGAGGCGTCGACCGCCCGGCAGGCGTTCGGCGGCGTCGCGGCCACGGAGACCGACGCGGGCTCGCTCGCGGTGCTGCTCGTGCACGAGTTCCAGCACAGCAAGATGAACGCGCTGCTGGACGTCTGCGACCTGGTCGACGGCACCCGTCCGATCGACATCACCGTCGGCTGGCGGCCCGACCCGCGCCCCGCCGAGGCCGTCCTGCACGGCATCTACGCGCACGCGGCGGTGGCCGACATCTGGCGGATCCGGGCCGACCGCCAGGTCGACGGCGCGCAGGCGGTCTACCGCCGGTACCGCGACTGGACGGCCGAGGCGATCGGCGCGCTGCAACGGGCGGACGCGCTCACCCCGGCCGGTTCGCGGCTGGTCCGGCAGGTCGCCCGCTCGATGTCCGGGTGGCCGTCGTGACCACCGCCGTCCCGCCCGCGTACCGGGTCGACACGCTCACCGCCGATCTGCGCGCGCTCGGGCTCGGCCCCGGCGACGTGGTGCTCGTGCACTGCTCCCTGCGCGCGCTCGGACCTGTCGACGGTGGGCCGGCCACGCTGGCCGGCGCGCTGCGGGCCGCCGTCGGCCCGTCCGGCACCGTCGTGGTCCCGGCGCAGACCCCTGACAACTCGGTGAGCAGCCCCGCGTACCGCGCCGCGACCGCCGGGCTCACCGACGAGGAACGCCTGGCGTACGAGGAACGGATGCCCGGCTTCGACCCGGCCGTGACGCCGTCGTTCGGGGTCGGCGCGTTCGCCGAGCACGTACGCCGGCTGCCCGGCGCGGTCCGCAGCCGGCACCCGCAGACGTCGTTCAGCGCGTGGGGGCCGCGGGCCGAGGAGTTGATGCGCGTCCACGACCTCGACTCCCATCTCGGGGAGCGGTCCCCGCTCGCCGCCCTGGAGGCGGCCGGCGCCCGGACACTGCTGCTCGGTGTCGGTTATGCGACATGCACCGCGCTGCACCTCGCCGAGTACCGGTTGCGGCGCCCGGCACCGCGTCGTCCGTACCGCTGCTACGTGCTGCGCGACGGCCGCCGGGAACGGCTCGACTTCGAGGCTCCGCACCTGGATGCGGCCCCTTTTCCGGCGATCGGCGCGGAACTCGACCGGGCGGCGTTCACCCGGCACGGGACGGTCGGTGACGCACGGGCCCGGCTGCTGCCGATATCCGACGCGGTCGGCGCCGCCGTCGCGTGGATGGACGCCCACATCGGACGGTGAGGGCCTGGTAACCCGGGCGCAACCTCTCTACCCTGATCGATAGACGCCGCATCGTGTCGACTGGGGAGCAGCGCGTGATCACTACCGGTTGGGGGTCAGACACTCGTCCCGTGGAACGGTCGTGTCGTCGTGACCTCTGAGCGGCCCACGCTGCCGGGCCCGCCCTATTTCTTCCTCAGCTATGTCCCCCCGCCGACACACAACGACCGCACCCCGGGCGACCACTGGGTCCGCCGCTTCTACCACGATCTCAACCTGGCGATCGACGGCCGGCCCGGCGACCGGGTACGCCGGCAGGGCTTCGCCGACTTCATGGTGCGGCCGCCGGAGGCCCGGACGGAACGAAAACGCACCGCGCTGGCCGAGGCCGAGGTGTTCGTCCCGCTGTACTCACCGGACTACCTCAACCGCGACGACTCGCGCCGGGAACGGGAGTGGTTCCGGCAACGGTTGATCCGGGCCGGCCGCCCGCCGGACGGCGACAACATCCTGCCGGTCCTGTGGATCCCGTCGCCCGCCGCGCTCCACGCGCCGGACCAGTCCCGGGCCGTGGCGATGGCCGCCGACGTGGACGTGTACGCCGCGAACGGCATGAGCGCGCTCTGCCGGCTCCAGAAGTTCCAGGACGCCTACAAGGAGGTGCTGGGCCGCCTGGCGCAGCACATCGTCGACACCGCCGAGCAGACGCCGCTGCAACCGGCCGAGCCGCCGACCGGCCCGACCGACCTGCCGTCGTCCCCGACCAGCGAGGTGCCGTTCCGGGCGGTGGTGATCGCACCCGACCAGCCGGCCGACCCGGGGCGGCTCAACGGCCGGTCCGACACGCACGCCGGCCGGTGGCGCCCGTTCCGCGGCCGGCCGCCGGTGATCGAGGACGTGACCGACGCGGTGCAGCGACTGCGGATGCCGATCGACGTCCGCGACTTCGTCCCCGACGCCGGACTGTTCCGGTCCTGCCCGGGCGTACTCATGATCGATCCGCTGGTGGTCGCGACGCCGGACGGCGCGGAAGCCGTCCAGGCGGCCGTCGACTGCCTGCACGGCTGGGTGGGCGTCGTGCTGATCAGCGAGGACGCCCACCACGCCCACCGCTCGCACGCGGCCGGGCTGCTCGACCGGGCGGTGACCATGCTCTCCGCCACCACACGCCCGCTGAAGATCACCACGTGGGACGACTGGCGGACCGAGATCCACGATCTGGTCCGCCGGATGCGTCGCCGCTACCTGGAGGCGGGACCGACCTACCCGCCGCCGGGACCGCCCATCAACAAGCCCCGGCTCTGGGAGAACCCGCCGTCCGACGAGGGAGTGGACACATGACCCGACGTGAGGGACAGGTCGTCACCTTCTACTCCTACAAGGGCGGCACCGGCCGGACGATGGCGCTGGCGAACGTCGCCTGGATCCTCGCCGCCAACGGCAAGCGGGTGCTCGCCGTCGACTGGGACCTGGAGTCCCCCGGCCTGTCGCGCTTCTTCGCGCCCTTCATCGACCGGGACGCGCTGGAGAGCACCGGCGGGGTGATCGACCTGATCCGGGAGTACGAGTGGGCGACCACCACCAAGCAGGACAAGGGCGACGACCGCTGGCACGAGCAGTACGCCCGGGTGCACAAGTACTCGTTCTCGCTGAACTGGTCCAACTTCCCCGGTGACGGGACGCTGGACTTCCTCGGCGCGGGCCAGCAGAACAACGACTACGCGGGCGCGCTGGCCGGGATGAACTGGGACGAGTTCTACGAGCGGCAGGGCGGCGGCTACTTCTTCGACGCGCTGCGCGCCGACATGAAGCGCAACTACGACTACGTGCTGATCGACAGCCGCACCGGCTTCTCCGACGTCGCCGACATCTGCACCATCCAACTGCCGGACGTGCTCGTCACCTGCTTCACCCTCAGCGAGCAGGGCATCACCGGTGCGGCGAAGGTGGCCCGACTGGTCGAGCACCGGTACGGGTCGCGGCGGATCCGGGTGCTGCCGGTGCCGATGCGTATCGACCCGGCGGAGAAGGTCAAGGCGGACACCGGGCGGGCGGTGGCGCGGCAGCGGTTCAGCGGTCTGCCCAGCGGCATGAGCGAGGCCGAACGGGACCGGTACTGGGCCCGGATGCAGGTGCCCTACCAGGCGTTCTACGCGTACGAGGAACTGCTCGCCACGTTCGCCGACCAACCAGGCGTCAACGGGTCGCTGCTGTCCGCGTACGAGCTGCTGGCCCGGGAGATCACCCGGGGCGAGGTGGAGTCGCTGCCGCCGATGAGCAGCGCGATCCGCGAACGGGTCAACGCCCGGTTCACCCGGACCTCCAACTCGGTGGAGAACGAGATCATGCTCCGGCACGCCCCGTACGACCGGGTGTGGGCGGAGTGGATCGGGCACCTGCTGGTCTCGGCCGACGTCCGGGTGACCGACCCGTGGTTCACCGACGACGAGGCGCCCCGGACCGCCCGGGAACTGATCATCGTCTCCGAGGCGAACGCCAACGAGGAGGCGGTGCTCGCCGCGCCGGACCGCTCGCCCGACCAGGTGCCGCTCGTCGTCTACGTGGCGGACGTGCGACGCCTGGCGAACGTGCCCGCCGCGCACACCGTGTCGGTCGCCGGGCTGGAGGCACGCACCGCCGCCGCGCGGATCCTGCGCCTGGTCGGCCGCGAGGGTGTGCCCGCCGACCTGGAACTGCCGACCGGTCCCCGGTTCCCCGGCCGGGACAACACGGTGTTCGAGGTGCCGGGCCGTAACAAGCGCTTCACCGGCCGCGAGGCGGACCTGCGCGAGCTGCGGACACTGCTGCGCAGCAGCCCGAAGGTGGTGCTCTCCGGCACCGGGCCGGTGGCGTTGCAGGGCATGGGCGGCATCGGCAAGAGCCAGCTCGCGCTGGAGTACGCCCACCGCTACCGGGCCGCGTACGACATGGTGTGGTGGATCGACGCCGACCAGGTGCCGTTCATTGAGTCCGCCATCGGTGACCTCGCGCCCTACCTGGGCGTACCGTCGTCGGAGTCGAACCGGGAGAACGCCCGGCTGGTGCTCCAGGCGCTGCGCCGCACCGACCTCCGGTGGCTGCTGATCATGGACAACGCCGACGAGGTCGAGGGCGTCCTGCCGTACGTGCCGGACGGCAAGGGCCACGTCGTCATCACGTCCCGGAACCTGCAGTGGGTCGAGCGGGCCACCACGATCCCGGTCGACGTGTTCAAGCGCGCGGAGAGCATCCAGCACCTCACCGAGCGGGTGCCGACCATGCGCGTCGACCAGGCCGACCGGATCGCCGCCCTGCTGGGCGACCTGCCGATCGCCGTCACCGCCGCCGCTGCGTGGCTGGCCGACACCGGCCACTCCGTCGACAGCTACCTCACCGAGATCGCCAAGTTCGGGCCGGGCGCGGTGATGGAACCGAACAGCAACGTCTCCGTGGAGGCCACCTGGGAGCTGTCGCTCAACCACCTGCGGACCCGGAACCCGGCGGCCTACCGGGTGCTGCAACTGTGCTCGGTGTTCGCCCCGGAGATCTCCGCCGACCTGGTCTACAGCGACGAGTTCGCCGAGGCGCTGGTGCCGTTCCACCCGCAGGCCAAGGAACGGCTGGTCCGCCAGCAACTGGTGCAGCAGGCCAACCGGCTCGCCCTGGTCCGGGTCGACCTGCGGGCCGAGAGCCCGTCCGGCGGCGAGCGGGGCCGGGGCGGCCTGGTGCTCATGCACCGCCTGCTCCAGCACGCCGTCCGGTCCCGGATGACCGAGGAGGAACTCGACGAGGCGCGCCGCCAGGTCCACCTCGTGCTCGCCGCCGCCCGGCCCGAGGGCGAGGTGGACGACCCCGACGGCTGGCCCCGGTTCCGGGTCATCTGGCCCCACCTGGAGGCGTCGAAGGCACCGCTGAGCCACCGGGTGGAGGTGCGGGCGCTGATGATCGACCGGGTCCGCTACCTCCAGTTGCGCGGCGACCTGGAGACCGGCCGGCGGCTCGGTGAGGAGGTCGCGCAGACCTGGGAGCAGATGCTCGCCGAGGAGACCGACGCACGGGCGCGCGACGACCTGCGCCGGCAGTTGCTGCACCTGCAGTTCAACCTCGCCAACATCCTCGCCTTCCTCGGGCAGTTCACCGAGTCCCGCGCGCTGGACGAGGAGGTCCTCGCGGCCCAGCGGGAACTGCTCGGCGAGGACCACCCGCACACCCTGATGACCGCCGGCGGGCTCGCCCGCGACCTGCGCGGCATGGGCAAGTACAACGAGGCGCTGCGCCTGGACGAGATCACCTTCAACGCGTGGAAGCGGAACTTCACCGAGGAGCACCCGCGCACCCTCGTCGCGCTGAACAACCTCGCCACCACCCAGCGCCTGATGGGCGACTTCCGGGAGGCCCGCAAGAACGACGAGATGGTGCTGGCCGGGCGCCGCGCGATCCTCGGCGAGGACCACCCGGACACGCTCGCCTCGTCCGCGTACGTGGGCATCGACATGCGCGACGCCGGCGACTACGAGCAGTCCATCGCCCGGCTCCGCGGCGTACACCGGGACCTGCTGCGCACGGCCGGGGCCGAGCACCTGATGACCCTGCGCGCGCAGACCAACCTGGCGGTGTCGCTGCGCTCGGCGGGGCACGCGGTCGAGGCGGGCAAGCTCCTCGAAGCCGCGTACGAGCTGCTGAACGAGCGGTTCGGGCCGGACAATCCGGAGACGCTGACCTGCCGGCTGAGCCTGTCCGTCAACCTGCTCACCGTCGACCTGTTCCAGCGGGCCAGCCGGGAACTGACCGAGGTGCACCGCGTCTACCAGAACAACCTCGGCCCGGGGCACCCGCTGACGCTCGTCTGCTTGGTCAACCTCGCCATGGTGGCCCGCCGCGCCGGGGACTTCGCCGAGGCCCGGCAACTCGCCGGCCGGTCCGCTGACGCGCTCGCCGACGTGCTGGGCGACGACCATCCGTACCCCCTCTCGGGGTGGATGAACCAGGCCATCTGCATCGCCGAGCAGCCCGACCCGCCGGAGGGCCGGGAGGCGGCGGACCTGGAGGCGCTGGCGCTGTTGCGACGTGCCCACGACGGCCTGGACCGGATGCTCGGCCGCGACCACCCGAACACGCTGCGCTGCCGGGCGAACCTGACGGTGATGCAGGAGCGGGTGGAGGGCGGCCGGCGGGCGGAGCTGGAGGCGATCACCCGCGAACTGACCTACCGGCTGGGCGAGAGCCACCCGGCGGTCGAGACCCTCCGGGAGAACCGGTTGCAGCGGCGCATCATCGACCCGCATCCGATCTGACGGTGGCCCGCTCGACGGGGTCGGCCAGCCAGGCGAGGATCTCCGGCAGCACCTCCACCGCGCCGAAGTGCGCGCTGCGCGGCTGCACGTGCAACTGTGCGCTGGGGATCTGTTCGGCCAGCCAGCGGGTGTGGCTGGCCGGAGCGAAGTTGTCGTCCGCGCCGTGCCAGAGCCGGACCGGCATCCGGATGTCCGGGAGCGTGACGCCCCAGTCGGCGCGCAACGCCAGCACGTCGTCGATCCAGCCGTGCGGCCCCTGGCGCAGCGCCTCGGCATAGGCGTCGGTGAGCTGCCGGCGGATCGGCACCCCGGCCACCACCCGGCGGTCGGCCTCGGTCATCTGCCCGACCAGCAGCGCCAGCAGCGAGCCCGGGTCGTCCATCGTGCGTTCGGCCCGCAGCCGCAACTGCTCGGCGAGCATCGGCACATCGTGCTCGGCGGCGCCGTAGTCGCGCACGTTGGCGTCGGTCATGCCGCCGAACCAGTCCAGCCCGGTCGCGCCCGCCGGGGCGAGGCCGACCAGGACGGCGGTCCGCCGTACCCGGTCCGGCAGCAGCGCGGCGCAGGCCAGGGCGTGCGGGCCGCCGCCGGAGCGCCCCACCACCGAAAACCCGTCCAGGCCCAGGTCGTCGGCGATGGCCGCGACGTCCGCGGCGGCGTCCGCGACGCGGCGGCCGGGCAGCCGGCTGGAGCCGCCGTAACCCGGCCGGTCGTACGAGATCAGCCGTACGCCGAGCCGGTACAGCACGATGGGCCGTGGTCGTGGACCGTTGCGGCTGCCGGGTGTGCCGTGCATCAGGAACACGGGCCAGCCGCGTTCCGCCCCGGCGATGTCGACCGCCAGGTTCCTCCTTCCCGTCCGGACGATGTGCTCTCGGTGCCTGGGCGAGTGTGCCAATCGGGGCCTCCGGACGGGTGGTGGCGGTACGGGCGGCGTGGTCAGACCGCCTCGGCGGCCGGGATCGGGCCGGCGTGGCCGGGCTGACCGGCGTGGTCGTCGGATGCGGCGAGGACGCGCAGCGTGTCGAGGGCTGAGGCCAGCGAGACCTCGGCGGGCACCCGGTCGTGGGCCCGCAGATAATCCAGGAGCAGCCGGCACAGGCTCGCCTCGTCGAGGAACTCGTCCGGCAGCCGGTGCGCGAGCAGGGCGTGCATCGTCTTCGGCGGGATCTTCGGCCACGCCAGGTCGGCGTACTCGTCCAACGCCATCAGCAGCCACAGCGCGGTGCGGTTGTCGGCACGCGCGGCGGCGAACTGCTCGGCCATCTCGGCCGACACCACGCCGTCCTCCAGCGGCAGCTCCGCGAGCCGGTCCTCGATGTCGGCGAGCACCCTCCGGACCCGGGGCACGTACCGCTGCGGCAGCCGGTGGAGCCCGTGCCGCAGGATGAGCGCGTGCAGCACCGCGTGGTCGTCGGTCGAGCCGAGCGAGTCGACCAGCTCCGGGAACTCGTCGATCAGGTACGGGCACGAGATGATCAGCTCGGGTGGTGCGGTGGGCGAGTCGGGCAGCCGGCTCAGCGCCACCCGGGTCAGCCCGCACACCACCTCGCGGGGCAACTGCGCGCCGTCCTCGGCGAGGCATTCCAGCAGGACCGTGGCGCTCGTGCTGGACACCGCCTCCGGTGACTCGACGGCGCGCGCCCACAGCCGCCGGTAGCTGCGCTCGTCGTACAGGATGAGCTGGTGCAGCGACGGCACCGGCCAGCGGCGGGTGGCGAGCGACACCAGGTCGGCGTGGAACCGGCCCGCCTCGAAGCTGTCCGGCTGCTGACCGCGCCACGTCCGCGCGCCCGCCTGCAACTGGCCGTAGGTGGTGATGTCGCCGAGCAGCCGCGCCTCCTCGGCGGCCACGTTCACCGTCTCCCCGCGGCGTTCGCGCCGCCGCTCGGCGATGATCCGGCCGTCGGCGTCGCGGTTCAGCCAGCTGATCATCGCGAGCTGGCCCTTCTCGTCCAGCCCGGCCCGCCACAGCCGGACCGTGGACACCCAGGTCGCCTCGTCCATCAGGTCGGTGTGGCGTACGCCGTCGGGTGACACCAGCGCGGCGAGCGCGACCAGGTTCGCGGTGTACGCGGCGAGCAGCCGCACCGGGTCGTACGGCGCGGGCCGGTAGCCGTTCACGCCGGCCAGGTCGGTCCGCTGCCGGGCCTCGGCCAGCAGGCCGGAGATGGTCTCCACGATCGCGTCCCGCTCCTGCGGATGGCGGGAGCTGAGATCCCGCGCGAACTCGACCAGCGCCTCCCGCTTGACCAGCGGCTGGTGGGAGAGCAGCGCCCGGAACTGACCGGTGTCCAGTTGATAGCCGAAGCCGGCCGGGCTGCGGGTGTGCCGGCGCAGCTCGGCCAGGCTCCGCAGCGCCCCGACGACGTACTCGGCGATCAGGAAGTCCCCGATCGTGGTGTGCAGGAACTCGTACGTGCGCCGGGCGTCCTCGCCCTGCACGTCGTCCGGGCCGTACACCACGAAGAACGCGGCGGTGACCAGCTGTTCCGGGCCGAGCACGTCGCCGAGTTCGAACCGGGAGCCGTCACCGCTGCGAGAGCCGAAACAGTCCAGGTCGAGGCGGAGCGCGGCCCGGTTCACCAGTTCCCGGTTGCGGTTGAACATGGCGAACGCGGTGATCGCCAGGTCGCGCCGGAGTTGGTGCTCGCGGGCCTCCCGCTCGTGGTGCGCGAGCGCGGTCGGTGCCTTCTCGCTGACCTGCCGCCTGATGAACGCGGTGAGCAGGCCGGTGAACAGGTCGGAGCGGGAGATGGCGGTGCCGGGACGGCGGTCGGCCCAGTGCTCGTTGTAGTAGATCGCGAGCAGCGTGAGCAGCAGCGGCTGGCGGGCCAGCTCGCCGTGCGACAGCAGTTCCCCGGCGGACAGCCGGCGGTAGCCGGGCCGGTCCTCGTTGGCCGCGTTGACGGCGGTCAGCCAGGCCGTCACCTGGGCGTCGGTCAGGTCTTCCAGCCGGACCAGCACGGTGCCCTGCGGCACGCTGGCGCGGTCCATCACCAGGATCCGGGACGTGATGATCGGGATGACCGAGTAGCCCAGGTCCCACTGGGCCTCCTGGAACTCGGCCACCCGGTCGATGTACTGCGAGTGGGCGGTGCCGGTGACCTGGACCAGCTCGTCGAACCCGTCGAAGATCACCACGACGGTGGTGTGCTGGGTGGCCCGGCGCAGGTCCGCCCAGCGGATGCGCTCGTCCATCACCTGCTCGATCGCGGCCTCGATCTGCTCGGCCGGCGACGTGTCCCCGGACATCCGGCGCAGCGGCACCACTATCGCGGTGAACCGGCTCGCCGGCAGCCGGGCCGCGATCACCCGAGTCAGCAGCGTCTTGCCGGCGCCCGGCTGGCCGAGGAGCAGCAGCGGACGGTGCAGGCTCGCCGGGTCGGTCAGGTACCGGGAGAGGAACCCGACGAGGTCACCCCGGCGCGGCTGGTCGTCCCACCAGGACTCCCGCTCCGGTGACGTGTGCTTGCCGTACTCGGCGGCCCGGAAGTCGGGGCTGATGAATCCGCTGTCCACGTTCGGCAGCCGCAGATGGAAGTCGACGTCCTTGATCCGCAGCAGCGGCTGCCGGAACACCGCCGCGAGCGAGCCGGTGAGCCGGTCGAGGGATTCGCGGAGCAGGTCGGGCCGGTCGGTGGCGACCGGCCCGGACAGCTCGGCGAGGTTGCGGTAGAGCTGCGCCAGCGCGTCCAGACGGGCCGAGACCTCGGTGGTCAGCGTGCGGTTGTCTCTCAGGTTGTGCTCGATCGCCTGCCGCATCATCCGGAACCCGAACTCGGGGAGGTCCGTGGCGAGCCGGTCGAACCGGTCCTGGTAGTGCGACATGGCCCGGCTCACCACGCGGGAGCGCAGCGACGTGAGGTCGAGCCCGCGCCGCACCGACGGCCAGGCGGCCAGGCCCTCGCAGAACGCGATGGTGGCGTCGTAGAGCCTGACGTACGCGGCCTCGACGTCCCGGCGGGTGTCGTCCATGCCGTACACCGAGGAGGGCAACGGGAAGTAGCCGCCGTCGATCTCCTGCGGGAGCGTGTGATGCCGCCGCTCGGCCGGCACCATGCCGACCTTTTCCTCGTCGGTCAGTTCGAGCCTGTCGAAACCCGGCCCGACCTCGTCCCGGAAACCGTCGAAGAACGCGGAGAGGGCCAGCACGGTATGGCTGGCCTCCAGCAGCTCGTAATACGATTTCCCGCCGGTTGTCCGGATGCGGCCGGCCTGGTTTCCGGTGGCGTCGCGGACGAGCTGCACGAGTGCGTTCTTCGGGCCGAGCAGCGCGAGCGCCGTACCGTGGGAGAGGGCTCCAGCGCCCAGGATCCCCGCGCTGACGACCTTGTCGGTCTCGGTGATGCGCGTGCTGCCCGGGGCCAGCAGTCTTAACGCATCTCGATAGCTGAGGCTCGAACGGCGCGGCATGCCGCCCCTTCCGCTGCTGGCGATCGGATTCTTCAAGGATAGAAACTTCAGTGACGGAAAGCTATCGATTCCTCACCGGGCGGCGGCTTTACGACGACTTTTCCATTCATTCATCTCATTCATCCGGTATATGCGGCGAAGGCGTCCGACCCCTATGGTCGACGGGTGGACCACACACGGGTACGGCAGGCGTACGGGGCGGTCGCGACGCTCTACATCGAACTGTTCGGCACCACCGGCAAGGTGCACGCGGACGACCTCGCGCTCATCGGCCGGCACCTGACCGTCCGGACCGGTCCGGTGCTCGACCTGGGATGCGGGCCCGGTCACCTCACCGGCCATCTCCGTTCGCTCGGCGTCGACGCCACCGGGATCGACATGGTTCCCGAGTTCGTCGCGCACGCGCGGGCGACGCACCCGGACGGCGCGTACCGGCTCGGGTCGCTGGACGACCTCGCCGTCCCCGACCACTCCGTCGCGGGCATCCTCGCCTGGTACTCGCTGATCCACCTCCCGCCACCGGACCTCGACGGCGTGCTGGCGGAGTTCCGCCGCGCGATCGTGCCGGGTGGACGGCTCGTGGCCGGCATCTTCGTCGGCGACGAGGTGAGCGCCTTCGATCACAAGGTCGCCACCGCGTACCGCTGGCCGGTGGACGAGTTCTCCGCGCGCCTGCGGCGGGCGGGGTTCACGGAGGTCGAGCGCCTGACGCGCCTCGACGACGAGGTCCACCGCCCGCACGCCGCCGTCGCGGCCGTGGCGTCCGGCGCCTGAGCGCGCTCCATCGTCACCAGGCCGCAACCGAACGCGGACCGCGGGGTGACACGGCGCTGTCACCGTCGGAGCATGGCCGCACGATGGGGTACGAGGACACGCCGGGCCGTCGCGACGCCGGCCGCCGCCCTGATCGTGCTGGCCGGGCTGACCTCCTGTACGCCGGAGGTGAAGGGCGTCACCGGCCTCACAGTGGACGCCCACGGCCGTCCGCACGCGGCGCTCGCCTGGTGCGCGGACCGGCCGCCCGACCTCGTGGTGCTGACCTCCGTGGCGGAGTCCGCCTCGCCTGGTGCGCCCACGCCGGAGCGGCCGTCCTGGCCGAGACGGAAGTACGACGTGCCACGCGACGCGACCGCGCCCGCCCTCGTACCCCTTGAGGGTTTCCCGCCCGGGCCGGTGGTCGACGCGCAGGCGGCCTTCCGGGTCTCCGGCGCCACCCACGACAACAACTTCCGCACCGAGGGCGTGGACTTCCGGATCGCCGAACTGGCCGAGCTGCGGCCGGGTTCGGTCCTGGTCACCGACTTCGACGACAGCGGGGAGGTGCGGCGGACGGTCCCGCTCGACGAGTTCACGGAAATGGGCGAGAACGACTGCTGACCGCTGTGTCAGGATCGGCGTTCGGAGTTCGACGGCCGGAAGGACACCATGCCCGCGTACGCCATCGCCCACCTCCAGGACGCCGCCCCGCACCGGGACATCGCCGAGTACGTCGAGCGGCTCCCCGGCACCCTCGCCCCGTACGGCGGCCGTTTCCTCGTGCACGCCACGCCGCACGAGGTGAAGGAGGGCACGTGGCCCGGCGCCGTCGTGATGCTCGGCTTCCCGGGCATCGCCGAGGCCCGGGCCTGGTGGGACTCACCCGCCTACCAGGAGATCGCGCCGCTGCGCTCGCGGCACATCGAGGGCGACATCATCCTGGTCGAGGGCGTCCCCGACGACTACTCCCCGACCGGCATGGCGCAGGCGATCCGGGCGGCGGCGTCCTGAGCCGGCCCGGGCGGCGCGTCCGCGCCCTCGGGATCGTCGTCGGGTCGCTGCCGACCGGGCCACACAACGCGATCACCGACGTCCCCGGCGTCCTGGTGGGTCACACCACCGTCGACGACGGCGCCGACCTGCACACCGGCGTCACCGCGATCGTGCCGAGCGGGCTCGGCCCCGGACGGTGGACGCTGCCCGCAGCGGTGTACGCCGGCAACGGCCACGGGAAGCTCGTCGGCTCGACGCAGGTGGACGAACTCGGCGTACTGGAGTCCCCGGTCGTGCTGACCGCCACGCTGTCGGTGTTCCGGGCGGCGGACGCGCTGCTCGGGCACCTGATGGAGCGCCGGCCGGACGGGCTGTCGTTCAACCCGCTGGTCGGTGAGACGAACGACGGGCACCTGTCGGACATCCGCCGCCGCCCCATCACGGAGGAACACGTCCTCTCCGCCGTCGCCGGGGCGAGCGGCTGGCTCCCCGCCGAAGGCTGCGTCGGCGCCGGTACCGGTACCACCGCCCTGGGCTACAAGGCGGGCATCGGCACCTCGTCCCGCACGGTCCGGACCGCCGGCCACACGCGGACAGTCGGGGCGCTGGTCCAGTCCAACTTCGGCGGCTCGCCCGCCGGGCGGTGTTCGCGATGGCCCGGGTGGGCGCGTCGTTCAGCACCACGAGCGGGGACTACGCGATCGCGTTCACCACGTCGGATCAGGAGCCGATCCCGGACGGCGCGATCGATCCGGTGTTCGCCGGCGTGCTGGACGCGGTCGAGGAGGCGCTGCTCAACTCGCTGTTCACCGCCGTCACCACTACTGGCGTGGGCGGTCGTACCAGTCACGCGGTTCCCCACCGGGCCGCCGTCGAGCGGCTGGCGGCGGCGGGACGGCTCACGGCCCGGCCGTACGCCTGATCCACCGCGCCTCTCACCGTCGGCCGTTCGGCGAGGGCGCCGAGTCCGATCATCCGCCGCATCGATGCCGATGTTCCGGCCGACGCCGACCGTTTCGTCGCTTATCACGCCGGTAAGGGCCGGTCTGTCGGCTCAGCGACACTCCCGTGCGGACACGTCGCTCCACACTGCCCGCTGTGACCGAACTCCCTCCCCAGGATCCGCGGTGCGAACAGGCGCCGCTGCCCGACAAGCCCGGCATCCCGCTCTCGGCACCGCCACGGCCGTCGTGGTGGAGCCGCCGGTCGGCTGCCATCAAGGTGTTCCTCGGCCTCGCCTGCAGCGGCGCGCTGCTGGGCATCGGCATGACCGGATGCGCCACTTCCGAGCCGAGCGGATCGCCGGAGAAGGTGGCCCAGGGGGTGCCGACAGTGGCGGCGCCCACCACCACGGCCCCCGCGCCCGAGGTCAGCACCGTGTCGCCCGAGCCGTCGCCGTCACCGACCACGGTCGCGCCGACCACCGCGAAGCCCGCGTCGAAGCCGACCCCGCGCAAGACCACGAAGCCCGCCGTCTACTACAAGAACTGCGATGCCGTACGCGCAGCCGGCAAGGCGCCGCTGCGGCGCGGCCAGCCGGGGTACCGGACCGGGCTGGACCGTGACCTCGACGGCGAGGCGTGTGAGCCGGGTGGCGGCAACGGCGACTCCGGCGGCGGCAGCACGGGCGGCGGCAGTTCGGGCGGCGGCGGCAACGACCCGCGCTTCGGCACCTGCAAGGAGGCGAACGCCAACGGGTACGGCCCGTACCGGCAGGGCAAGGATCCGGAGTACTACTGGTACATCGACCGGGACAACGACGGCATGGTCTGCGAGTGACATCCGGCACCGGGGCGGATCGGACGGTGCCGCCCCGGTGGTCACTCCAGCTCGTCGTCGAATGCCCTGCGGGCGCGCTCGATCTGCGCCATGTGGGCGTCGGCCCAGTCGAGCAGCACGTCGACCGGTGCACGCAGCGTCTTGCCCAGCGGGGTGATCCGATACTCGACAGCGACCGGGCGGGTCGCCACGACGTGACGTTCGACGATGCCGTTGCGTTCGAGTCGCCGCAGCGTCGCCGTCAACGACTTCTGTGTCACCGCCGGAATGGCGCGGCGCAGCTCGTTGAAGCGGCACGGACGCTCGCACAGCTCGTTCAGGACGCTCAGCGACCACTTGTCCAGCACCTGGTCGAGCAGCTCGCGGTGCGGTGCGTCGATGCGCAGCTCGCCCGTACCGGGGGTGGCGGTATCGCTCATGAAACCAGGTCTCCTTGAAGTGTCCTCCGTCAACTAGGTATCAATGGTAAACCTCAGTTGCCCAGTGGAGGAGCACCGATGTCCGTCACCCGTCTCAGCCCTGCCGGTCTTCAGCCGCACACGCCGTACCACCACGTCGCGGTGGCCACCGGATCACGCCACATCCACGTCAGCGGCCAGGTCGCACGACTGGCCGACGGCTCACCCGTCGCACCCGGAGACCTGACCGGTCAGGTCGCTCAGGTGCTGCGCAACACCGGCCGCGCCCTCGCCGGCGCGGACGCATCGTTCGAGGACGTCGTCCGGTTGACCTTCTACGTCACCGACTGGACGCCCGAGAAGATCGGACCGTTCATGGCCGGGATCGAGTCGGTCGCCGCGGAACTCGGGCTGCCGCAGCCGCTTCCGCCCGCGTCGCTGATCGGGGTCGATCACCTCTTCGAGCCCGACGTGCTGGTGGAGTTGGAGGCGACAGCGATCGCGCAGTGAGCACCCTTCTGCTCGACGTACATAACATCCACCGTCATTCGCGCATCCACGGAACGAGTCCCTGCCTCGGGTAGATCCACCACCAGAGGAGGCACGCGGGTGGCCAGTAGGTCACGGCGGCGACGGCGAGATACCAGGGACGCCATCCGTCGAGCAATCCGCGGTAGTCGTGGGCGTCGGCCCAGCCGTGCACGGCCCAACTCCACAGCGCATAGCCGGCAAGGAGAGCGAGGGACCAACCGATCCGTGCGGACTTCCCGGGTCTCCGCCCGCGCCGGCGGTCCGGCGCCTCTCGCGCATGCGACGCCACGCGTACATCATGATCCTGCCTTGCAAGGTCGCCGGCTCCGCGCGGGGCGGTCAGCCGACCTGATGGGGAGTGGAGGCCATGATCCGGCGGAACGACCCGCTCGCCCTGACGGCGATCGCCATGGGCACGGCGGCCGGCGCCTTCGTCCTCGTAACGCCCTCCCACATCCCCTATACCCCCCAGATGCTGCTGCTGTTCCTTACGCCGATCGGCACGCTCGTCCTGCTCATGTACCTCGCGGGGCCGGCTGCCTTCGTGGCGGTGACCCGCACGCACGTCGTCGTGGCCAACCCGCTCGTCAGATACCGCGTTCCCCGGTCACTTGTCGACGGGGTCAGGATCGACGGGTTCGACATCGAGCTGCGGGTCTCGGGGCACGCGCCCATTCCGATTGCCGCCCTGACCCCGGGCGTGGGTGGCCACAACCGGGTGCCTCCGGGCGGATACCAGACGCGCTTGAACAAGATCGCGGCGCTCGTGAACCACACGCCGGCGACGCTCGTAGCCGGCACGATGACGCGCCGGTACCGGTATGTGCACCTCTTTCTCTTGGCGGTGGACGTGCTGGCTCTGATCGGGATGGTGCTCTCCATCAGCACCGGCGCCCCATGGCCGCAACGGGCGAGAGACTACTGGCGATGGTGCACGGCGACACCGTCGGCGACGCGGAATGCCTGGCGGATTCCATGGCTGCGCTGTGGGACGTATGGGCCGCAGAGCGGTCAGGCAGCCGCTACAGCTCAGCGACCGCGCTGACGTCGCCGTGCTCGGCGTGCTGAACGGCCGGGCGGTGCTCGTCCAGGGCCTGGACGTCGGCGCCGACGACTTCGACTTCGACCCGGCGGGCATGGACGATCTGCAGTTGCGGGACGCCGTGACCGGCGGACTCCTCCGCGAGTTCGACGATCACGGGAACGGCCGTTGCAGCACGGTGGCGCTGGTCACCGCCGCCGGACGGCCCTGGATCGTCTCAGGCCACGAGGGTGGTGTCGTGTTGCTCGACGACGGACTCCGGCAGGTCGGCGACGCCTACGACGGGCACGACGGCGAGGCCGTCGACCTGGTTGCCGTAACGGGGGCCGGCGGTGACCTGGTGATCGCCTCCGTCGGCGACGCGATCAGCGTGCACATCAGGCGGGCCACGCTCCCGGGCTGAGCCGGCCCACCCCGCCCCGGGCCTCGGGCACGGGGTGTGGTGGCAGACGGAAACGACGGCGACATCGCCCCATCGTGAACGCCGCGATGGGGCGATGCCCGAACGTCAAGTCCGCCGCTTTCGACCGAGCCCAGCCCTGAGCCGTTTCCGGTGGCCTGGGCAGGCCACCGGGATCAGCCCGCGGTGCAGGAACGGATCTGAGGTCTGGCGCTGCTGTTGCCGTTCATCATCGTGGTGAAACCGAAGGTGTTGCCGCTGCCGTTGGACCGCATCGTCATCACGTAACCGGTGCTGTCCCAACTGGGGGAGCCGTTCCAGGTGGTGGAGACCCGCTGCGGCGGGGTCAGCGCCACGACCACGGTCCAGTTGCCGGCCCCCTGAACCGTCACCGAGGTGTTGTACCGGTCGCCCCAGACGTTGGGGGTCGTCGCCGTCGCCGTGCAGCCGCCGCTGGGAGGCGGAGTGGTCGGCGGCGGAGTGGTCGGCGTGCCGGTCGGCGGCGGAGTGGTCGGCGGCGGAGTGCCGTCCGGGGCCACGGCTCGGCCGGTGCTCGGTGAGATCATGCCCGGACAGAGGTTGCGGCTGGTCAGGTTGGCCATGATCTGCGGAATGGCGTCGCGGGTGTTCTGAATGCCGTCGTGCATCAGGATCACCTGGCCGGCCTGGAGGCGGCCGGCGTTGGAGACGATCTGGCCGACGCTGGCGCCGTTCCAGTCCTGGGAGTCGACGTCCCAGATCACCTGGCGCAGGCCGAGCGACGAGGCGACCGACTGGAGGGTCGAGTTGGTCTCCCCGTAGGGCGGGCGGAACAACTGCGGCCGGACGCCGGTCGCCGCCTGGATCGCCGAGTTGGTCTGGGAGAGGTCCGACTGCATCTGACTCTGACTCATCGAGGTCATGTGCGCGTGGTTCCAACTGTGGTTGGCCACCCACATGCCCGCGTCGACCTGGGCCCGCGCAGCGGACTGGTTGCTCTGCACGTTCTGCCCGACGTTGAACATGGTCGCCCGTACGCCGTTCGCGCGCAGCACGGACAGCAGGGCGCTGGTGCTGCCGGTCGGCCCGTCGTCGAAGGTGAGACCCACGTAGCCGTTGCAGGTGGCGGCGCTGGAGGGAGTGGCGGCGACCGCGAGACCGGCGGCGCTCAGCGCCACAGTGGAGGCGAGCACTGCCAACCGGACGGTGAGACGCGATTTTCGGGGGGCGGACGGGCGGCGGGAGCCGCCGATGCTGGCGTACATGCGCAGGTCCTCCTTGGGACGGGTGACACCTGACGACGCATGGCTTTAATCGACATAGGTTGATGTCGCCGTGTTCGGAGTATTGCAACGGCGTTTCGAGCACGTCAACGATTTTCCGGAAGTTTTCCGGAACAGGCTGGCCACACCTCGCGGGCCGGCTGAGCACGGCGGGCGCGGCCATCAGCCGACACGGGGCGCACTGGTCGGCACGCAACCCGCAGAAACGATCAAGGCCGTGACCCGCGTTTCCGCGGGTCACGGCCTTGATCGTGAAGTGCGCCCGAAGGGACTCGAACCCCTAACCTTCTGATCCGTAGCTCCGGGCGATGGGGTCCGGTCGGGTCGCCCGCGCCGTCGACCGGTGCATGGCGGTCCCTCGCGCGGCGCTGCGGGTCGATCGGTTGCTGTACTCCGCTGCTGTACTTCGGACGGCGCGACCCGGCGTTGGGACATTGTTCTTGCTGCCGGCGATGGTCGGCTTGCTCTCCTGTGTTGTCCGTCGTCGGTCGCCGCCGCTTTCGCTGCCTCCTGGCTGTCTCACCTCGCCCGCCTGACGCAGGTACCTGCTCGCCAGCCCGGCCGCTGGTCCGCCTCCTCGTCGTCGGCTGAGACGGTTCCAGCAGTTAGGAGGCGCAGGTGTTGAGCATGCTCTGCAGGGCGGATTTCTCGGAGGATTGAAGCGTCAGGCCCCAGTTGTACTTCACGGTGATCCACATCTTGCTGTAGGTGCAGCGGTACGACGTCAGGGGCGGCTGCCACGTTGAGGGATCCTGGTCGCCCTTGGACTGGTTAACGTTGTCGGTGACCGCGATCAGTTGCGGGCGCGTCAGGTCGTTGGCGAAGCTCTGCCGACGGCTCGTCGTCCAGGAGTTGGCCCCTGATCGCCACGCCTCCGCCAGGGGCACGACATGGTCGATGTCGACATCAGAGGCGGCGGACCAGGTCGCACCGTCGTAAGGGCTGTACCAGCGGCCGGACGTAGCGGCACAGGAGCTGTTGACCACAACGGACGTGCCGTCACGCTTGAGCACCTGTTCGCGGGTGTTGCAGGCGCCGGTGATGGTGATCCAGTGGGGGAACAGATCCCGCGAGTAGCCAGCCGTCGAGCCCTGGGCTGCCACTGTCAGGGCGTTGAGCTGCGATTGTGCTGTCGCTTTGGATGGGATGCCGGGAGGGGTGGCCGAGGCTGACTGGCCGTTCACGACGGCGAGAACGGCACCCGCGAGTGCGGCGACAGTGATCGCGGCGGCGCGGCGCCTGGCACGCGTGGTGGGGGTAATGGGCGCGTTAGGCATGGCTGCGGCCTTTCGTCAGGGGGACAGCAACCTTCCCTGACGATCATGTCGATCGATTGGCATCCCTGTAAAGAGCGGCTGTCCGGTTGTCGAGCATCGCTGCCTCCGCCTTGCAATAATCAAGCCCGCTGCCTGCCAGCGTCGGTGGTAGCTGCTGACCTGCTCATCATGTCGGCTTCCGTCGCCCTCGGGCGGCGTCCGTCGGTCCGCTTGGCTGTACCGATGGCTGTACAGCCACCATCTGATCCGCACCTCGGCGCAGTGCGGCCTTGAACGACTGCCACAGGTACCGGGTGATTCTCATCGGCTACAAAGGCGCCGGCTGTGGGCGGTCGGTTGCGGCGCTTCGCTGCTGCACTGGTGAGCCGAAATCCTGAGTCGCGCACGTGCGTCGGATGAGGCGGAGCGGGCTCATCGACCCCTCACAACCTTCAGAGCCTCTGTGGCGCTCACCTGTACTGGCGCGGCGCTAGTTGATCTACGTGACGATCGACTGACTAGCTGGAAGTTCTTCGATGACACGCACATGGGTTCGAGACTTGATCAAAATCCGCGGTATTGTTCTCGCATGACGAGCCGCAAGAAGCCCGCCGCCAAAGCAGGCCCTGGTGTGGGTACCAGTATCGAACTGTTCACGGGTGGCGGCGGCTTGGCGTTGGCGATGCATGAGGCGGGGTTCCGTCACCTCTTGGCGGTAGAACTGGAACGGCGGGCGTGCGGCACGCTGCGGCTGAACGGCGCCCTCGACTACGAAGAGGGGTCTCCCCTTCCCAGGTCACTGGGCGACCGCTGGCCACTCCGGCAGGAGGACGTGCGGGAGGTGAAGTTCGACCGCTGGCTAGGCCAAGTCGACGTGGTCGCTGGCGGAGTGCCGTGCCAGCCATGGAGTCTGGGCGGCGCTCACAAGGGCTTCGACGATCCCCGCAACCTGTGGCCGGAGCTGTTCCGCTGTGTCCGCGAGACTCGGCCGCGCGCGATCGTGGCGGAAAACGTCAAGGGCCTGCTGAGGCCGTCGTTCAAGCCGTACTACGACTACATCATCCGAGAACTGTCAGCCCCCTTCGAGCAGCGGATCGAGGGTGAGGACTGGCAGGACCACGACAAGCGTCTGATCAAAGCGCTGCGGGCTCATGACGTTGACCTGACCGAGCGGTACGACGTCAAGTACAAGCTCGTCAACGCGGCGGACTACGGAGTGCCACAGACGCGGTGGCGAGTGTTCGTCGTGGCCTTCCGCAAGGATCTCGGGCTGGCTGACTGGGAGTTTCCCGAGTCAACACACTCGGAGCTCGCGCTGAAGCACGCCCAGGACAGCGGAGAATATTGGGAGGAGCATGGCGTCCCTCTGCGGGAGGATCTGCTGCCTGAGGTGCTGCCACTGCCTGACGACAAGCCGCGCTGGCGGACCCTGCGAGACGCGATCTGGCCGGCTTCGCCGTCATCGCGCTCCCTGCGCCTACCGGAGCCCGTAGGTGACTACATCGAGCACCCAGATTGGCTGCACCACGTCGGATGGCCTGGTGCCCGCCAGTACCCAGGTCACACTCCGAACGACTTGGACCGCCCTGCCAAGACGGTAAAGGCGGGCGTTCACGGGGTACCGGGCGGCGAGAGCGTCATGCGCCTCGATGATGGTTCGATCCGCTACATGACGGTCCGGGAGACCGCACGGGTCATGACTTTTCGGGATGATTGGCGGCTTGACGGCCCGCGCGGGGAGCAGATGCGCCAGCTCGGAAACGCTGTCCCGGTGCGGCTCGGACGAGTGATGGCAGATTCAGTGGCAAGGGCACTACAGCAGGCGGCTGGCGAGCGGGTATAGGCGACGATCGGCATATGGCCACTCAGTGGCGGGACGTCCCGCCGACCACTTCCGCCTGGAGGCCGGCCAAGGGGATGCCAGCCAGCAAACGAGCGGAAGAGCAGGACAAGGCCGCAGGCGGGCGAGAGAACAGGCTTCTGCCGACTGATTCTGGTCGGGCTGTCTTGGCATCCATATACCTGCGATTGCCCCCTAAGTCCCGTCGGCTGTACGCGTACCTCCGGTGGCCGGAAGGACGCAAAACGCGGGAGCGGTATGTCTGCCAGGTCGGCTGCGAGACTCGCGAAGAGAACCTGGCGCAGGCGTGGCGCCAAGCCCTCAGCATCGGACTGATTTCGCTTCAGCGGCCGAAGAAGTCGACCGAGTCGTGGGCTGCAACCCCGGCCGTGCGTAGTGTCATGCGCGCGAATCGGGCTCGCGACACACGTCCGGAAATCGCCCTTCGTTCGGCCGTGCACGCCCTCGGGCTGCGATATCGGGTAGACCGTCAGCCATTGTCTGGCTTGCGGCGTAGAGCTGACTTGGTCTTTGCTGGGCCACGCGTAGCCGTTTTCGTTGATGGCTGCTTCTGGCACGGCTGCCCTGAGCACTACCGACCCTCCACGCGGAACAGCGACTTCTGGTCGGGCAAGATCGAGGGCAACCGGAAGCGTGATGCAGAGACCAATGAGCGGTTGAGGGCTGCTGGCTGGACCGTTATTCGTGTATGGGAGCATGAAGATCCGCAACACGCCGCCAAGCGGATAGCAAAAATCGTCCTAGGCGTGGGGGACTAGGGCGTTAGCGGCGGCCTGATCAGAACAGTCCGTCTTGATCCGCCGCTGGCTCCTCTTCGTCAACCATCGCCATCTGCACCTGATCATCGATAACAGGCACGGCATCCAGATTTGGTGAGCTAACTCGAGAGAGATGGAAGATCACTCGCCCTCGGAGTTCGGCACCACTCACCGCGTTAGGCGGCAACTTGTACGCCCACTTCCTACCTGGGTGCAAGGTGTCCCAAAGAGATCGAGCCTGTTCTTCTCTACCCTTTCCAGGGGCATGGTTGCCGAACCCGTCCACTAGCAGGTTCCAGACAGGCCGGTAATGCCCGATCAGAAGTGCCTCAGCCAAGGGAACCCAGATGTCATCAGCGACCAGATACCGGCACTGAAAGTCCTCGATCCGTAGCCCACGTGCGCCCGCTGGCGTCGCACGTTGCGCGGCCCTGATGGACGCAGCGTGTTCTCGGAGTCTCTTCAGAAGTACCGGCTCGTTGGTAGTTGTTTCCAGTCCGAGGGCACCCTGCCTGGCACCTGGGGCACTGGCCTTGCCCACGTAGATTGGGATTTCCCCTGCAGGCCGAGCGGGCGGGGCAATTGATCGATAGAGATCCAAGGAACCCGTGTAATAGATTGCGTAGAGCCCTGCGCCTGGGAACTTGTCCTCTGGGGGCAGTGGACCGAGGTCCTCTGCGAGCAGGGCTCTCTCCACACTCTTACCCAGCTCTACCCGATCCAACGGGTTGTAGGGCTGACGCCGCTCCGCCATGCCGGAAGGCTAGCCTTTCATGATCTTCCTGCATAGGCCGACGCCCCGAGTGAGAGCGCCTGCTTCAGCGAAGTTCTCCTAACTGGACAGGCCGTACGCAGCAAGCCCTCCCTCAGCCCTGGCCGGTCGGCCAGCATCTCCCGCTAATTGACCTATATCGGTATAGCCTTTCGGATTCTCACTCGTCTCGTGGTGCCGAGCAGGCGTATGGTGGCCCGGTGAGTGAGCTTGCCCGCCGACCTGGCACATCGGCCGCGCCCGCTGCGACGGCCGCAGACATCGTCAACGACCTCATGCGGTTTCAGGAAACCGTCCTTGGTCAACTCGCACAGGTTGGTTTACCAACCGACGATGTGCTCGTGGACGTAGATGAGCGCGACGTCTTGCTGTCAAGCCTCGGCGGGGCCTTGCGCCGGCTGGACGATGCCCACCGAGAGCGCTCGCTGTACATCAGCAAGATGATCGTGGCTGGCGCCGTTGGCCTGTTCGATGCCGCACTCAACTATCTCTGGGATGAGACAGTGATGGAGTTGCGGCGGCGGGTTATCGGCTACGACCTGGGGTACTTTTACGACATTGCAGTCCTCGGCGACAAGAGGAAGCACTTCAGCGGCCCTGACGACCTACCGCTGGTCCAAGATGTCGACATGCTTCGGGCCTGCCGAGAGATCGGCCTATTGTCCGATGTTGGACACATCCAGGTCGACCACATTAGGCAGATGCGCAATCATGCTAGCGCAGCCCATCCAAACCACATCCAGTTGACAGGGCTTCAGCTCGCAAATTGGCTCGACACGTGCATTCGGCAGGTCATCACCCTGCCACAAGACCCCATTACAGCCAACACTGGTCGGCTGCTGCGGAACATCAAGTCTTTCCGCCTCGACGCTGACCAGGTAGCCACAACCGCCAGCTTCTTCGAGGAGCTTCCCGGCGACCGCGCCGACACGTTAGCCGCAGGGCTGTTCGGCCTTTACATCGACGCCAAACGGACTCCCGTAGTGGCTGATAATGTGCGGCAGCTATGGCCGGAGCTGTGGGAGTACGTTAGCGAGGATGCTCGGTATTCATTCGGGACTCGGTACGGACGTTACCAGGCCAGCCTAGACAACGACCTCGCTACAGCTGCCAGGGAACTCTTGGACCTGGTCGATGGCGCTGAGTACTTCCCAGAGCAAATCCGAACCGTCGAAATTGACAAGGCCATCGACAGCCTCGTCTCAGCCCACACCGGATGGGACAATTTCTATAACGAAGTGGCGCCAGCACGTGCGTTGGAGGCTCTTGTCGGGCAGGGCAATGTGCCCGAGGCCGTCAGCCGCAAGTTCGTGCGAGCCGTCGTTAAGGCGTTCCTCGGAAACGGAAGTGGAGTTTCTCGCGCCGCAATCCCCTCATACGAGCGATTGCTAGGAACACTTGATCCTGCCCAAGCTGGACACGCGTTGCGCGCCTTCATGGACCCAGAAATTTCGAGTATTCTCTGGAGTTCCGTTGGCCGGCGGCAGTGGAGCGAATTGCTGGACCTTCTTGAGCCAAAGTTGACGCGCAAATCGGACCGTGATCTTTACGATGCGGTGCGTGCTTTCACTGGTACGCCCGACCAGCTCTATATGGACTCAGGGATCAAGCGGCTGACTGAGCCTCGCCGTCTTCCGAGGCTCCGAAAGCCGAGCGCATAGCAGCGCAGAGATGCATTGCTGCTATCCCGTCTGCCGCCGACCCACACTCCGTGGAGCGGGCCAGGGCCGGGGTGACAAGGTGGAGCGCCCTACTGGACGTACGACCTTGTCACCCCGGCCCTGGTCTGCTCGGCTTGCCTGGGTCGGTGGCTGGCGGGATGGCATCCCACCTCAACCACTCTCTTACCTGAACCGTTCGGCAACTTCATCCCGGAGTCGTCTGGCCCCCGCCGGAGGCACAGCTCTAACCCGCTCTCTCACCCCTCCACCCCTCACACCACCTCCACCCCTTCCCTCCCTGGGGCCTGAGCGACCGGCGCCGTCGTTCGGCAACTTCGCCGCCGCGGTTGGCCTGCCGGATCTCGTGCTGCTTCGGATCGTCGGCATGGGGGATGGGTATCCGCCTGGCCCTGGTCGTTCTTCGGAACTCGTCACCGGTCACGTCACTGACCTAGGTGTGACGCGCGGGGCGGGGCGTGGGGTTCGGGCCGGCTGACTTTTCCGCCCCGGCGCCCTTGCGCCGGGGCGGCGGCTCCGCAGGAGCCGTTTACCGCGCCCCGGCCCGCGCCGCGCGGAACGCGCTTGATCCAGTACAGGCCAATTCGGCAACAGATCACGGACAGCGCCCCGCAGTCGACTGGCTGGCGCGAAGAACGCAATCCCTGTGCCGTCGTCTTCCGATGTCGCCTCGGGGACCGCTGTGGCTCACCTCGTGCGTGACGGTGACTGCCTCGTCCGTTCCGTGCATGGTCGCCTGCCAACTTCCCGCAACGACACCACCGGTTCTCATCCAAACGACCGGCTCGGACTTCCACCCGCCCCGCACGGCTCAGTCCAAACTGTCGCCTACAAGCCGGCAGACGTCAGCTCGTACATGCGTCCCGCACCACGGAGGCAGCTCTACCGACCACACGCGCCAGCCGCCGTCGTCCTTCCGCAGCTTCCACTTCCACGGGTGGTCGGCGCCAGCGAGGATCTGCGAGCCGTCCCACCACACGGCGCGTACCTGCTGCGCCACCGTCGCCCTGCCGTTGCCCTGATGCTCGATGGTCATCGGCCCCACGCTCTCCAACTTCGATGGCGGGCGGGCTGTGCTGGTTATCTCGGCGCGGTAGTCGCGCCACTGCCGGCGGAGCTCGTCGTGACGGGGACCGGCTAGCACCCGCGACAGCCCCAGCTCGTCACCGGCACTGAGTTTCAGGAGCCAAAGCGTGGCCGCCGCTTCCGGCGTCGCCTCACCGCGCTCCGCTTCTAGCTGCTTCCGCACGGCCAACGAGGCGGGCACGGCAACAAGGCCGACGCAGGCCATCGCCACAAGTGCCACAAGCACCCAGGGCCATCCCCGCGGCGACCTTGCCGCTGCTCTGACTCGGTGCGGTCGCCATCCGTGCGGTTCCTCCCCCATGGTCATCATCTGCCGACGATACGAAGCAACCGGAAAAGATCAAAGACCCTCGACCTGCATGAGGGCCTGCGCGATCTGCCGCATCGACGTAACCACCGCGTCGGCACCCGCCTCTTGGAACGCCGCCACCTTTGCGGGCTTGTTCGCGTACCCGATCACACGGGCGCCTGCGGCTTTCGCTCCCTCGATGTCGGAGAGCGAGTCGCCAACCAACACACACAGCGCCGGGACGACTCCAAGGGACGCCGCCGCGTCAACGATGGGCGCAGGGTTCGGCTTCATGCGCAAGGGATCGGCGTATGCCCGGCCAACAGTCTTGACGACATGTTGGCTCAGTCGGTGCTCTCTCAAGTAGGCGTCCACTGCCTGGGGCGAGTTGTTGCTTACCACCGCGATTGGCAGGTGTAGCTGGCGCGCGGCCACGATGACCTCTCGCCCGTAGGCGGTCGGTTCCGCCGTCGATGCCGCGTTCACCTCAGCTTCGATCAAGGCGTCTTCTACGAGTCGGGTCAACTCGTAATCCGTCGAGCTGCCGGTGTGCCTCAGCACCTCCAGCGGGTCCGATTCGCCGGCTAGGTCCTTCGTGAGCGCGAAGCCCTGGCTCACCAGTAGGTCCAGGATCTCCCTCGCAACCCGTGGGGCTGGGTAGTTGGCGAAGATGCTGCATACCGGCCCGTCGAAGTCGAGCAGCAATGCGCGGACATCCCGGCACAACTGCTCAAGGCTGGCGGTCATCCTTCGTGCCGATAGGCGATGGTCGACCAAAGTGAGTCGAACCACTGGCGGGACGCTTCGACGAACTGAGTGCCGTGCGAGGTGTCGTCGTCGGTGACGGCGTAGTGGAAGAGCGGGACGTCCTTGCCCATGAGGTCGTAGATGGCGGTGGGCTCGCCCTTGATGGTGACGGTCCGTTCGACGGCGGGATAGAAGCCGAAGAACACCTCTTCACCGTTGAGGACGTAGAGCTTGAATTGTGGTGAACCGCGATGCATCCGCACCTCGACCGCGGCCGAACGAATCAAGCCCAGGTCGCCCAGCTCCGTGACCTGATCAATGATGCCGTCGACGGCCCTGCGGGTGATGCGGTCAGCTCGTTCCCGGACGGCCGGGTCGTCGGACTGTGTCTCAGCCCTGGCCGGTAGCGCCATGGGGACTGACATGTCGGAGACGAGCACACGTACTGCGATCGTCTCCGGGGCGAGGCGACCGACGCGGACCTTGTCCAGCACCTCGGCTAGGGCGTCTCGCAGGGTCTCGCCAGAAAAGCCGGCGAAGTCGATGGTGACGTGGGCTCGCTCGAACGCTGCTTCGATGTGGGGTCGCAGCTCCACTGCCCGTTGCGTCTGGGCACGAACGAAAGCGCCGCTGCCTTGCCGGGTGATGATGAGGCGTTCTGAGCGGAGCACCTCCAGCGCTCGTTTGATGGTCTCCCGTGCCACCCCGTAGCGGGAAGCAAGTTCAGGTTGCGACGGCAACTTGTCGCCGGGCGCCAGTCGGCGCGTAAGGATCGCGGCCCGGAGCTTGTTTGCGATCTGCTGTGACGCCTGCTTCGGGTCATCGGGGTCGAGTTCACCCAGGTAGTCCAGGTTTTCGGTCACACATCAAGGCTACCTGCTGGCTAGCCAAGCTAGGAAACCCTGACTCCAACTCTTGACCTGGCTAGCCAAGGCGGCCTAGCCTCAGTGCATGCCACTTGGCTAGCCAGGCAGGCCAAGCCTGGTGTACGAGCTCGCCCGGACGGGTCCGGCTGAGCAGGAAGCGCTTTGCGCTGAAGGAGGAACCCGTGGCTCTTCGTGGTGGTACTCGGTTCTCGGTTCCGTTCGAGGCGGTCTTTCCGCATGGTGCGGTGTTCGTGCCGGACTCGATCGCGGAGGCGCAGGACTTCAATGAGGCGACTCGTCAGCGGACGCCGGCGAAGGACAAGGTGACGGGGCAGCGGGTGTGGCAGTGCCGGGTGATGGACATGGACCCGGAGTTGGGGTCGCGGTCGCGTGAGGTCGCGATCAAGATCCTGGCCGATCACCAGCCGGTGCCGCCGGTGGGTCCGTTCCAGCCGGTGGAGTTCGAGGGCCTGACGGTCACCCCGTACGTGGGCAGCAACGGCCGGCTGGCGTTCTCCTACCGGGCCACCGGCCTGGTGGCGCCGAAGACCCTCGCGGAGACGCGCGGCAAGGCCGCCTGATGGCCACCGGCAACGCTCCCTCGGTCCGGCGAGAGCAGGTCGCGAAGCTGATGCGTCTTGCCCGCGCACAGTCGAAGGCCGCCGACCGCGACGTGCTCAGCGTGGAGTTCGAGGAAGCGCGCGCAGCGACCCATGCGGCGTTGCGGGAGTCGACGCCGGAGGAGAAGTACCAGGCGCGGCGGGCTCTCGGGTCCGCCACCAACTGAGCACATATGGCGCGGGGCGGTCTCGGCCCTAGGAAAGCTCGACCGCCCCGCTGCCCTCTCAAACCCTCTCGGCCTGGAAGGGCAGGTTCATCATGCCTGTTGTCCTGGACTGGACGCGCACTGCCGGTGCCGGCGATCCGGTCCCGTGTGTCATCTGCGGTAAGCCCGCGATCTGCCGGAGCCCGTCGGGCAAGCCGGTGCACAAGGTCTGCGCGGAGAACTGGACCGAGCAGCGCAACGCTAACCGCCGGGCGGTGGCGTGATGGTGCGGGCGCCGCTGGTCAACTTCCGCCGGTTCCAGATCACCGCGCCGTGGCCGCTGCTCTGGACCGTCACCGTCCTGTTCCTGCTGTTCCGCCTCCTGGTCGCGGTGATGCGCCTGGGCGTGTTCGCGGTGCGGCACTGGCGTGCCTGGCCGCTCGTCGCCCTGGTCCTGCTCGCCGTCGACGTCTGGCGGGCGCACGGCTGGTGGCCTCACCTCCTGGTCCTCACCGTCCTCGCGTCCGCTGGCGGCGTGTGGTGGTGGCGTGGTCGGGACTCCTTCCACCGCCTCATCGTCCTGCGGGCGGTCTCGGTGTGGCGGCGGTTGTGGGTGTATCGGCGGCAGTGGCACGAGGTGATGTCGCTGTGCGGGCTGGTGAAGAAGTACGACGGCGGGGAAGTGGTGCCGCGGCTGTTGTCGGTGCGCTGCTCCTACGCCACCGACGAACTCGTCTTGCGGATGCCGAAGGGCCAGAACCCCGAGGTCTACCACAAGGCTGCCCGGGATCTCGCGTACTCGTTCGGCACGCGGCACTGCCGGGTGTTCTCCACCCGCCGCCACCCCGTCCCGCACCGCACCGGCCGTCTTGCGGTCGTGCTGCGGCTGATCGACCGGGTGCGGTTCCGGGACCGGCCCCGGCACGTGTGGCTGGTGTTCATCCGCCGCGACCCGCTGACCCGCATCGTCGCTCCACTGCCCGTGCCGGCCCGTCCGGATTTCACCGCCCTGCCGCTGGGGCTGCGGGAAGACCTGGCCGTCTACTGCTTCCGGCTCCTCGCCACGCACGTGCTCATCGGCGGCGCGACCCGGATGGGCAAGGGCTCGGTCATCTGGTCCCTGCTCCGGGCTCTGGCGGCTGGGATCCGGTCGGGGTTGGTGCGGGTGTGGGCGATCGACCCGAAGGGCGGCATGGAACTGGCGATCGGCCGGCCACTGTTCTCCCGCTACGTCGATGACGACTGGTCCCGCATGGCCGACCTGCTCGAAGACGCCGTGGCCCGGATGCGCGCCCGGCAGCAGATCCTTCGCGGGAAGGCCCGCGTGCACACCCCGACGGTGGATGAGCCGCTGATCGTCGTGGTGATCGATGAGATCGCCGCGCTCCTGGCCTACCTGCCGGACTCCGAGATTCGTACCCGGATCACGCAGGCGCTGGGGCTGCTGCTGTCGCAGGGTGCCGGACTCGGCGTCCTGGTCGTGGCTGCCACCCAGGACCCCCGCAAGGAAGTCGTCTCCGTGCGCGACCTGTTCCCGACGCGCATCGCCTTGGGCCTGACCGAGCGGGGCCACGTCGATCTGCTGCTCGGTGACGGTGCCCGCGAGCGGGGAGCCCTGGCCGATCAGATCCCGCTGTCGGGCAAGGGCGTGGCCTACGTGCTGCTCGACGGCCAGCCCGAACCGGCCCGCGTCCGGTTCTCCTACCTGGCCGACGACGTGATCCGCGACCTGGCCGCCACGTTCCCGGCCCCGCCGGAGACGCAGCCCGAGCCCGCTGTCCAGCCGGCGCCCAAGCCTCGCGCCAGCACCGGCAACGGGCGGCACACCTACCGGCCCACCACGGCGCCGAAGCAGGGCGCTCCGCTGCTGCCGCCGTCGCTGCTCAACGCCCTGGACCTCAACACCAGCAACGGGAGTGACCCCCGATGACCCACCACGAGATCCCCGACGGCACGCCGGTGCGGATGCCCTACGCCGACGAACCCGACCACCAGGAGCAGGAGCCGCGCCGCTTCTACCGGCTGCGCGCCCCGCACATCGACAAGGCCTCCGTGCCGGTCACGGTCCGCGTCACCCCCGACGCCGACCTCTACATCGCCGTGGGTGCCGGCCGTCGGCGCATGTACCTGACCCCGGCTGAGGCGTGGGCGCTGTGGCGCTGCCTGTCCGAAGCCGTCGCCTCCACGGGCGAGCCGCCGGAGTGGATCCGCGTGCACGTCAACCCCACCACCCGCTAACCCTCGCCTGCCTGCTTGGAGATCCTGATGGCTACTCGTCGTCTCGCTCGCCGGCCGATCCGCCGGACCTGCCTCGACCTGCTGCACGTCGACCCCGACCAGTCCTGCCCCTACTGCGCACCCGACCCCGACGCCGTCGACGTGATCGCCGCGGCGCTGCGCCAGCACGCGGAGATCGCCGCCGAGGACGCCGAAGCGTGGGGGTGGGCGGCATGAGCACGCAGATCTGGTCGTGGCTGCTCATGGCCGTCGGCGTCACCGGCCTCTACCTCGCCGGGAAGCGTTCCTGGACCGGCTGGGCCGTCGGCCTCGCCGCCCAAGGACTCTGGCTGGCCTACGCCATCACCACCCGCCAGTGGGGCTTCCTCGCCTCCTGCTTCATCTACGGCGCGGTCTACCTGCGCAACCTGTACGCCTGGCTCCACCCCACCCCGGTGACTGAGCGGGAGGTGACCCGATGCGCCGCTTCCTGAACGCCGATGGCCTGGAGGCCGTCGCGCTGGTCCTCATCCTCCTCATCGTCGCCGCGACCGCCGGGTGGGCGTCGTTCTCCCACGTCCACGACTGGACCATGCGCCACGTCCCGCCCGGCACCCCCGACGCCTTCGGCTGGGCCAACGCGGTGCTGTCGGACCTGGTTCCGGTGGCGTGTCTGCTGGACATCCGCCGACGTCGACGCCATCGCCAGCCGATCGGCTACCCGGTGTTCCTGATGTTGGCGTTCGCGTCCTTCTCTCTCGCCGCGCAGCTCGCCGTCGCGGACGCGAGTCCGTCGGGGTGGTTGCTGTCGGCGCTGCCGGCGCTGGCGTTCATGGCCCTGACCAAGCTCGTCTTCACCGGCACCCCCACCCCCGCACCCGCCCGGCCGACCCCGGCTCCCGCTCGGGAGCGCGTCGACGCCGATCCCGTCGACGTCCCGACTGTCCCGGCGCCCGTTTTCACGCCCCCGCCCTCGGCTCCGGCTCCGGTTCGGTCGGCGCTCGTGTCGTCGGTCGTCCAGGCCCCGCGCAACGGACACATCGTCTCGGAGGTGACCCGATGACCCAGCCCAAGCAGACGCCCCTGACCGACACGTGCGCCGTGTGCAACGGACCGATCGAGTACGTCGACGTGAAGGACCCGTACTGGCGGCACACGGACATGCGCAACCTCGCCAAGCCCCACGGCGCCCGCCCTCGCCGCTGACCCCGACCGCTGCGGCGCGGCCGACTCACTCTCGACCGCGCCGCAGCACCCGGACACCGACCGAGCCAGAGCAGGAGAACCGCGATGCACTCGCCCACCCGTACCGCTCTCGCCCACCGGACCCGTCCCACCACACTGACCCGCCGCGTCGTCGGCACCCCCGCCCAGGTTGCCGCCGCGCTCGCCGTGCTCAGGGAGTCGGGGCGGCTGATGTTCGCCGATAGCCCCTACCAGCATGCTGACGGCCGGGTCACGGTCACCGTGCGGTTCCTCGACACCGCCCACACCACCCCACCGCCGGTGCGTCGGCTGCGCCGCGGCCGGGTCATCGCCGCCACCGCCATCACCACCGCGGCTGTCGGCGCCCTGGCCGGAATCGGCTACCTAGCGACCCAGGTCGCGCACACCGTCCAGCGCAACGCGCCCGCCGTCGTCGGCGTGGTCCTGGTCCTGCTCGTCCTGGCCGTGTTGCTGCTGCGTCGCAAGGCGACCTGCGGCGGGCTGCACTGCTCGGGATGCCGGCACTGACCGCCACGGCTCGGCCCGTCTACTGCGCGCGTTGCTGTGGCCGGGCCACCGCCCTCGTCGAGGCCGGCCGTCCGGGTACCGGCCGTTACCGCGCCGAGACCGCCTGCGCCCGGCACGAGTCGGCCGCCCGTCGCTGGGCCGGACACGCCGGTCCACCCCGCAGCACCCCTATTACCCCTGTTCAGGCTGTCTTGTTCGAGTTGGAGGTAGCGCCGTGAGTACGCCGCTGACCTACCTGTCGCTGTTCTCCGGGATCGGTGGCCTGGATCTCGGTCTCGACCGTGCCGGGATGACCTGCGTCGGTCAGATCGAGGCCGACCCGTTCTGCCGTTCCGTGCTCGACCACCACTGGCCGGAGGTCCCCAAGCATGACGACGTCCGCACCGCCCCCACCTGGTGGCGCTCCCGTCCCCGTCCCGCTGTTCGACTGGTCGCTGGCGGCTTCCCCTGCCAACCCTTCTCCGCCTACGGCCTGCGCCGCGGCATCGCTGACACCCGTTGGGGCTGGCCCTGGTTCCGCGACGTGGTTCGCGCAGTACGACCCGACTACGTCCTCGTGGAGAACGTCGCAGCTCTGCTTCGCGATACCCGCGCCTTCGGACGCCTGCTCGGTGACCTGGCCGAAGACGGGTTCGATGCGGACTGGACGGTGCTATCCGCGTGCGCCCTGGGTGCGCCACACACACGCGAACGCCTGTTCCTGGTGGCCTACACCCCGCGCCGTGATGGCCAACAACCGCTGCACCTACCGACCGCACTACCGACCCGACGCCCCCGCCCTGGAACAACGAGTAGCCCTACGCGGGCAGACCGGTGGCTACCTGAACCCGCCGTGGGTCGAGTGGCTCATGGGCTTCCCAAGCGGCTGGTTGCCTCTCACCTGCATGCCCTCGGCAACGCCGTCGTCCCCCAGGTCGCCGAAACGGTCGGCCGCCTGATCGTCGCCGCCGACACCACCTGGGAGGTGAGCCGATGACCACCCCGACTCTGCCCGGTCTCACCCCCGACCCGGTGACCGTTGCGGCTGAGCCCACACCGACGCCCGGCACCCGTGCGGCCCGTTTCGCGCTGCCGATGTCGCGGAAGATCGTCACGGAGATGGCCGCTGAGTACGGCGTCTGCCTGCACCCGGTCACCCTGCGCCGTACCGACCTGCACACCGGTCTGACCGAAGTCGTGGACCTGCCGTGCGGCTCGACCCGCGAGGACAAGTGCGAGCCGTGTGCGAAACGCGCTCGCCGGCTGCGGCAGACGCAGATCCGGGAAGGCTGGCACCGCGCCGACGAACCCGCGCCCGGCCCGAACCCGGCCACCGACGCGCAACGTGAGTTGATCCTGCTGCGGGCGCATCTGGAGTTCGCCCGCGATGAGGCCCAACGTGCCGCGCAGTTCGACCAGGTCCCCGCCATCGATGAGGCGATCGGGGAGGTGGAGGAAGCCATCGCCGCCGAAGGACTCCGCGGCGCTGTCGCCCCCTCCCACGACTCCGACGACGACAACCACGGACGCCGCAAGCGCTCCACCCGCCGCCGCCAAGACGCACCCGACCTGCCTCGCAAGAAGGTCGAGCCGCGCACGGTCGGGAAGGTCTACACCGCGCCCGACGGCACGCAGCATCGGCCGTCGATGTGGCTGTCGCTCACCCTGGACAGCTATGGCCGGGTCCTGCCCGACGGCACTCCCGTCGATCCCGACACCTACGACTACCGGCGAGCAGCCTGGGACGCGGTGCACTTCGCCCGGCTCCTCGACCGGTTCTGGCAAAACCTGCGCCGCTGCGTCGGCTGGAACGTCCAGTACGCCGGCTGCGTCGAGCCCCAACGCAGGCTCGCCCCACACGCGCACTTCGCCATCCGCGGCACCATCCCCCGCACGGTGCTGCGGCAGGTCGCCGCCGCCACCTACCACCAAGTCTGGTGGCCACCCGCCGACGAACCCGTCTACACCCTCGACCGGCCACCGCTCTGGGACGCCGACCGCGCCGAGTGGATCGATCCCGACAGCCGGGAACCGCTCCGCTCATGGGCTGACGCCCTGGACCTCATCGACACCGACCCCGACGCGCAACCGGCGCACGTGGTCCGCTTCGGCACCCAGGTCCACGCCGAAGGCGTCACCCCCGGCACCGTGCACGCCAACCGCACGATCGGCTACATCACCAAATACATCACCAAGAGCGCGGCCGACTGCCACAAGCCCGACACCGACCGGCAGCGAGACCACCTAGACCGGCTGTGGCACGAACTGCGGGTCACCCCGTGCAACGAGCGGTGCGCCAACTGGCTGCTCTACGGCATCCAACCGAAGAAGGCACACGGACGCCTGCAAGCCGGACGCTGCAAAGGCAAAGTCCACCAACGCGCCACCCTCGGCATCGGCGGCCGACGCATCCTCGTCTCCCGCGACTGGTCCGGAAAGACCCTCGCCGACCACCGCGCCGACGCCCGCGCCTGGGTCCGCAACCTCCTCGGCATCACCACCGGCGCCACCGACGCCGACACCGCCAGCCAGGACGACCCACCCGCGTACGCCTGGGAACTCGCCCGCCCCGACGACCCCGACCTACCACCCCTGCAACACCGGCTCCTCAAAGCCCTGTCCCAACGCGCCCAGTGGAAGGCGGCACTCCTCGCGGCGAGAGACAGAGCCTCAACCGGTTCCGCCCCACCCGCCGAACAGACCGCCTGACCGAGAGAGGACACCATGAGCACCCGTTCCCAGCTCTTGGCCCCGAAGTGGTACTCGCCCGCTGAGGTCGCTGCCTTGCTCGGCTTCGGCCTGTCAAAGGTAAAGATGAAGATTGCCACCGGTGAGCTGCGCTCGGTGAAGGACGGCAAGTACCGCCGGATCCTGCCGGAGTGGGTCGACGAGTACATCCGCGATCAGGTCGAGCGGCAGGAGGCTGCCTGATGACGGGCCGTACTCGCGCCAACGGCGAAGGATCGATCTTCCCCTACCGCAACGGCTACGCCGCTTACGTCTGGGTCAACAAGCCGGACGGCAAGCGCGATCGTAAGTACGTCTACGGGCAGACCCGGGAGATCGTCCACGAGAAGTGGCTCAAGCTGCATCACCAGGCCAAGGCCGGTCCGGTGGCCACCCGCGTGCCGACTCTCGCCGGCTACCTCGGGTACTGGCTGGAAGAGATCGTGAAGCCGAATCTCGCGCCGGCTACCTACGTCTCGTACGAGGGGTTCACCCGTCTCTACATCGTGCCGGGCATCGGGGCGAAGCGGCTCGACCGTTTGCAGGTCAAGGACGTCCAGACCTGGATCAACAAGGTGGCTCGGACGTGCCAGTGCTGTGCCCAGGGCAAGGACGCCGCCAGGCCGCCGGCTAAGCGACGCTGCTGCGCGCTCGGCGCCTGCTGCAACGCCGTCCCGTCCGACAGCGCGGTCAAGGGGCTGCGGGCGACGCTGCGAGCCGCGCTCTCTCAGGCCGTGACCGAAGAGCTGGTCAGCAAGAACGTGGCGGCACTGGTCAAGCTGCGTGTCACCCGTAAGAGGGCGGGCACGGCGTGGGACAGCGAAGAGGCACGCCGGTTCCTGGAAGCGGCACGGGCTGACCAGGATCCGATGTACGCCGCCTGGGTGCTGCTGCTGGTGCTCGGGCTGCGCCGCGGGGAACTGCTCGGCCTCGGCTGGGACGACATCGACCAGGAGGCAGGCGAACTCGACGTCTCCTGGCAACTTCAGCGCGTCGGCGGGCAGCTCCTGCGCCGCGAGACCAAGACGGCGGAATCCGACGCCTCGATGCCGTTGCCCGAGATCTGCCGGACCGCCCTGGCCATCCGACGCGCGGAACAGGCGGCGGACCGGAAGGCTGCCGGCGAGGTGTGGCAGAAGTCGCCGCTGGTGTTCACCACCCGGTTCGGCACGCCGATCGAGCCTCGGAACTTCAACCGGGCCTGGGAAGCGCGAATCCGCCGCTACGGCCTGCGGGAGATCACTCCGCACGGCGCCCGACGGACCTGCGCGAGCATCTTGGCCGATCTCGACGTGCATCCACGGGTGGCGATGCAGATCCTGCGGCACGCCGATTTCAAGGTCACGATGGAGATCTACACGCGCGTCAGCTCGAAGCAGACGCGTGAGGCGTTGAAGCGCTTGGGCGACCGGATGAACGGCACGGAATCGGCATGACCGCTGCTGTACTTTGCTGCTGTACCGCATGCAAAAGGGGCCGCCCCGGTTTCCCGAAACGGCCCCTGACCTGCTGTGCGCCCGAAGGGACTCGAACCCCTAACCTTCTGATCCGTAGTCAGATGCTCTATCCGTTGAGCTACGGGCGCTTGGTGCTCGGCCAGTCTACACAACCGGCTTTCGCGCGGAGACTCCGGGATTCGAACCCGGGAGGGGCTTTAAGACCCCAACCGCATTAGCAGTGCGGCGCCATAGACCAGACTAGGCGAAGTCTCCCTGGTGACCCCGAGGTCACCGCGCCCGAGGATACAGGCCCGCACCCGCCCGGGGCAAAGCGGATACCGGGACCGGCCCCCGCCACCGCGTTTCCGTCGTGTGCCGGATCACGTCCACGGCTACGCTCCATCGATATGCAGGAGCAGCCGCCGAGCGATCCGCCCCGTCGCGAGCCCGCAGCCAAGGCCCGGCGGAGCCGCTCCCCACGACCGACGTTCAGCCCACCGGCACCGGACCCCGCCGCCGAGAACGCGACGAGCGACACACCGGCGCCCCGGCGTCCGCGCCGGTCCGCGCCCACAGTCGTCTTCCAGCCGCCGACGCCGGCCGCCGCCGCACCGCCGGCGCCGCACCCGCGTCCGGCCGCCGATCCCTCACCAGCCGATCCGAGTACGCCCGCCGAGCAGGCCACCCCGGAGGCTTCCACGGCTCCTTCGGGTACGACTGCCGCACAACCTCCGCCGAGCGTCGGGGAGGGCACGACCTCGACCGATGCGCGGCCCGTCACGGCGGAACAGGATCAAGCCATCGAGCCTCCGACAGCGCCAGGCGCACCACCGGTCGGGGCAGAGGCGCCGAAACGGACGCGCCGCGCTCCCGCCGCCAAGAAGGCCGCCCCGGTCGCGAAGAAGGCGACCCCGGCGGTGAAGAAGGCCGCCCGGAAGGCGTCGCCCCCGAGGCGGGAGACGGCGATCACTGCCCCTGAGCCCACAGAACGCGAAGCGCCACAGATCGAGGTCACCGCCGCCGACACCACGGCATCCCCCGCGGGGCAGTCCGCCGAGACGACGCCCGGCACGGTCGTCGCGCGGGCACCCGCACAACCCGACGTCACGCGTACCCCGGAAACGGGCTGGCGGGCGGTGGGGCCGCAGCTGCGCGACCACCCCGGGTTCGCGCCGGAGCTGCTGGCCCTGGCGGCGGTCGACGCGCTCGGGCCGCGGGCCTCGGCCTGGGCGGAGCAGGTCCGGCGGGCCTACCCGGAGGCGGACGCCGACGGGGTGGCCCGGCTGGCGACGCGGCGGTTCGTCCGGATGGCCGGTACGGGTGGGGCGCTGGCGGCGGGCGCCGGGTTGTTCGCGCCGGTCGCGGAGCTGGCGTCGGTGCTGTGGACGCAGGCGAACCTGGTGCTGCATCTGGCGGCCGCGTACGGGCGGGATCCGGCGCATCCGGATCGGGCGGCCGAGCTGCTGGTGCTCACGCTGGTGCACCCGGACGACGGCACCGCGCGGGCGGCGCTGGCGGCGGCTCGGGCTGCCGATGCTCCGGCGGAGGGTCCGTGGGGGCGGGTGGCGGAGGCGGCCTGGCGGCTCGCGACGCCGGTGGCCGCGCAGGCGGGTGGCTGGCTCGGGCTGCGGTTGGCGGCCCGGTTGCTGCCGGGTGCGGCGGCGTTGGCGGCCGCGACCGGCGGTACGGCAGCCGCGGAGCGCCTCGCCGCGCGGGCGGTCGCCCGATATCGGGTGTGATCGACACCGGTTCGGCGAGCTGGCGCGGTCAGGCGGGGCCCGATGCCGCCACTTCCCCGACCTCGGGGCGGACGGAACGCGTGCCGGGCCGGCAGCCGGATCAGAGCCAGTCGAACCAGGACTTCGGCAGCATCGCGTAGCCGACGAACGCGAAGATGTCGAGCAGCGTGTGCGCGACGATCAGCGGGGCGACCCGGCGGGTACGCAGGTAGAACAGCCCGAAGATCACGCCCATCACGGCGTTGCCGACGAACGCGCCGAAGCCCTGGTAGAGGTGGTAGGAGCCGCGCAGCAGCGCGCTCGTGGCGAGCACCGCGCCGATCCGCCAGTTGAGCTGCCGCAGCCGGGTGATCAGGTAACCGACCACGATCACCTCCTCCAGCACGGCGTTCTGCACGGCGGCGAGGATCAGCACCGGCACCGTCCACCAGAGGTCCGGCAGCGCGGCCGGGACCAGCGTGGCGTTGAGGCCGAGCTGCGCCGCCGCCCAGAACAGCGCCAGCCCGGGCAGGCCGATGAGGGCGGTCAGGCCCGCGCCCCGGGCCAGGTCCGAGCCGGGCCGGCGGAAGTCGACGCCGAGCGTCCGTGCCGGGTCGCCGGGGTCGCGCGCCAGCAGGTGTACGGCGAGCAGCACCGGCAGCAGCGCGAAGACGATCCCGAGCAGCTGGTACGTGAGGTCGAGGTACGGCCGGGCCGACGCGGAGGTGTTCAGCGCGGCGGTCTGTTTCGACAGTCCGCCGGTCGCGGTCAGCTTCGCGATCAGGGACACCAGGGCGTACACGGCCGACTGGCCGAGAGACAGACCGAGCACGAGCAGCGTCTCGGTGCCCAGCATCCGGCGGGAGACCGGACGGGCCAGCTCGTCAACCGTCACCGGACCATGAAAGCACTTCGGCGACCGGGCCGGACGGTCGCACAGCCTGTGCGACCGGCGTACACGCTCCGTGGACATTCTATGCGGGCCGATCCGCCCGTACGGAGAAGGAGCGTGCCCCTGTGGAGAACTTCGCGCGGCTGCTGAAGGAGAGCTGGACCCTGGTCGAGGAGCACCGGGAGCGGCTCAGCGGTCACTTCTACGCCCGGCTGTTCCTCCTCGACCCGGAGCTGCGCAAGCTCTTCCCGGTGCAGATGAACGGCCAGGGGGACCGCATCCTGGAGGCCATCGTCACCGCGACCCAGACGGTGGGCGATCCGGAGAGCTTCGACGAGTACCTGCGCGCGCTGGGCCGGGACCACCGCAAGTACCACGTGTCGGCCGAGCACTACGCGACGATGGGCGTCGCACTGCTCGACGCGTTGCGCAGCACCGCCGGGGACGGCTGGAACCTGGAGTACGACCAGGCGTGGCGGGAGGCGTACGCGGGCATCAGCGAGCGGATGCTGGCCGGCGCGGAGGCCGACGAGAACCCGCCGTTCTGGCACGCCGAGGTGCTGACGCACGAGCGGCACGGCCCGGACACGGCGGTGCTGACCGTTCGCGCGCTCCAGGATCCGCTGCCCTGGCGGGCCGGCCAGTACGTCAGCGTGGAGGTGCCCCGCTATCACCCGCGGGTGTGGCGGACGTACTCGGTGGCGAACGCGCCGAACGACGAGAACGTGCTGGAGTTCCACGTGCGCACGCCATCAGGTGCGGCCGGGTGGGTTTCCGGGGCGCTGGTACGCCGTACCAAGCCGGGTGACCTGCTGCGGGTGGCCGCGCCGATGGGCTCGATGACGCTTGATCCGGAGTCCGCCCGGGACGTCCTCTGCGTGGCCGGCGGCGTCGGCCTGGCCCCGATCAAGGCGCTGGTGGAGGAGCTGACCCGGGTCAACCGCACGCGCTGGGTGCACGTCTTCTACGGCGCGCGCCGCCCGGACGAGCTGTACGGGCTGCCCGGCCTGGAGGACCTCGTCGCGTCCCACCCGTGGTTGTCGGTGACGCCGGCGTGCAGCGAGGACCCGGACTTCGTCGGCGAGCTCGGTGACGTCTCCGAGGTGGTCACCCGGTACGGCCCGTGGACCACGCACGACTGCTACGTCTCCGGCTCGGCCGCCATGGTCCGGGCCACCCTGCGGGCGCTCGCCGCCGACGACGTCCCGCCCGACCACATCCGGTACGACACGTTCGGCAACCTCTGAACCTTGCTCCCCCCCGAGCCGGGTCGCGTGCCCCCGCCCCCTGGGGCACGCGACCCGGCCCCCCGTATCTCAGTAACGCCAGGGGGTGCCGGTCTCGCGGTACTCCTCCACCGGCACCAGCGGCACGCCGGGTGCCATGCGGTCGACGTACAGCCGCCCCTCCAGGTGGTCGATCTCGTGCGCGACCAGCCGCGCCATCGCGTACTCGAAGGACGTGATCACCCGGCTGCCGTCCCACAGGGCGTGTTCCACGTCGATCCGCAGCGGCCGGGGCACCAGGCCGCGGTGGTCGAAGAAGGACAGGCAGCCCTCGTACTGCTCGTCGGTCTCGGCGGCGGCGTCGACCACCCGGGGGTTGAGCAGCACCACCGGATCGGCCGCCCGGTCGGCCGGGCGCACGAGCGCCGCGGACCAGCCGATGCCGAGCTGAGGCGCGGCGAGGCCGACGCCCTTGCTGAACGGGTGCAGCTCGTCCAGCCGGACCAGCATCGCGGCGAGCCGATCCATCACCTCCCGGGCGTGCGCTTCGTCGGCCGGCAGGTCGAACTGTCGGGCCCGCTGCCGCAGCAGGTCGTCGCCGCGCTGCACGATGCCCACCGCGCGCATCCGGTCGCTGGCCCGCACCCGGGCGCCGCCGGTGGGCGCGCTGTCCGGTTCGGCGTCCGGCTCGGGGCTGCGGAACCGCCACTGCATCCGGTAGCGGGCGTTCAGCGGCGGGTCGTCGGTCCCCCAGTCGAAGACCACCCGGCCACCGTCCACCGCACGCTGGATCGGGGTACGCAGCGGCCCCTCCTCCGCCGACAGCGAGGTCTCCGCACCCCACACCTTCGGGTCGAGGTCCGCGGGCAGGTCGAGCCGCACCGCCAGGTGCCGGGTGGGCAGTCGTACGGCCCGCTGGAACCAGGGGCCCCACTTGTCCCGGCCGACGCGGTACGCGTACTCGATGGTGACCCGGTCCCCGGGGTAGAGCGGGAAGCGTCCCTCGTCGTTCTCGAACAGCAGCCAGATCTCCTTGAACGCGTCCCGGTCGTGCTTGGCCCGCCAGTGCATCGGCTCGCGTCCGTTGCCGTCGTCCCGGTACGCGGTGAGTTGCAGCTCGGCGAAGGTGAGCGGGTGTTCCCGGTGATGCCGGTTGGAGCGGCCGGGGTCGTTGGGGTAGCGGTCGACGGCGACCCGGACCAGGTAGCGGGTGACCGGTTCGGTGCCGGCGTTGTACAGCTCCCGCCGGATCGCGCAGTGGTAGCCGTCACCGGTGTGGGTGAGCGTCGCGACCTCCCGTTCCACCACGAGGCCGGTCCCCGGGGGCAGCCACTGGCCAGGGACGGGCGGGTCGCGGTGGGCCACGCCGGCCCGGCCGTGCCGCAGCTCGTCGTACTCCCGGAAGCGCTGCCAGATCGCGCCGCTGGCCTCCAGGACGGCCTCGGCCCGGCGGGCGAAGTCCTCGGTGGGCCGGTGCCGGCGCCCTTCGACGTGGCTGACGTAGGACGGGTCGAAGCCCATCATCGTGGCCAGTTGCTTCTTGGACAGCCCTCGGCCGGTCCGGTGCCGGGCGAGTTCGGCCGCGAACGAGTCGGCGGCACGCTCGATCGGTGAGGTCGTCATCAGCTTCCTCGTACGCGGGAAGACCATTTTCACGTTGAGTGGCCGAACGTGTACGGAAACTGCCTCGTATTCGACACTCACCTTGACTTTTCAGCGGCGTACATCGATCCTTATGCCGTCTGCCGCCGGCTCTCCGGCGGCGTTTTCCGTCTCCGAGGCCGGGTAGTACCCGACGGCCGTGGAGTGACGGGGGCCTCCCCGCGATACCGCGGCACCTCTTCCCCTCCCGCCAGGAGGGCGGTTAGGCTAGCCTTAGCTTGGGTCGACGGCACGCGCCGACCGCAGGGCGACAGGACAGGGGACGGCCAGGTGACTGCGGTGATGCCGGGGCGCGACGCCGCCACCCCGCTCGCCCCGGTCACAGCGACCCTGCGCGCCATGTTCGGCACCGACGACCTGCCCGGGCTCGCGCCCGGCCTGCTTGTGCACGACGAGCTGGACCGCTGGTCCCCCGCCACCCGGCTGATCGACGGGACGCTGCTGTCCGAGTTCCTGATCCGCGCCGGGCGCCGCTGGGGCGGCACCCCGCACGCCTGTGCCGCGCTGGCCTGGAAGTCCTACAGCTACTGGACCGCGCTCCCCGCCGTGCTCGGCTGGGCGTCCGCCCGCCGGGTGCCGCTGCTCGACCCGGCCGACGTGCTCGTGCACTTCGAGGACCACCACCAGCTCCTCACGCTGGGGCTGCGCGCCTCCACCCCGGTGGCGGTGCTGCCGAGCGACCCGCTGGCGCTCGCCGGCGCTCCGGGCGTCCTGGTGGTCCCGGACGAGGCGGCACTGCTCGGCGCACTGCGCGCGTCCCTGCTCGACGCCCACTTCGCGCCGCTGATCGGCGCCATCCAGGGCGAGGTCCGGATCGGCACCCGTACGCTGCTCGGCTCGGTGGCCTCCGGCATCGCCCACGGCGTCCTGCGCGCGTCGGACGCGCTGCCCGGCTCTGCCACGGCGGCCGTCGGCACGCTGCTCGGCGCGCTCGACCTGAGCGACCTGGTCGAGCTGGTGCCCGGCCCGGCCGGTGAGCCGACGGTGCAGCGGCGCACCTGCTGCCTGGCGTTCACGCTGCCCCGGCCCAAGGTGTGCCAGGGCTGCTGCGTCCGCCAAGCCTGACCGCTCAGTCGGCCAGCGGCCGGACGTCCCACAACCACACCCCGCCGGTACGCCTCGGCGTGATCCCGCTCAGCTCGGTCATCGCCCGGCGCAGCGCCTCGGCCTGCGGCAGCCGGGGGTCGAGGATCACCGCGCCGGCCCGCCAGTAGCGCAGGTCGTCCACGGCGGCCACCCGGTCCTGCGGCGTGATCGGCGGGACCGCGTCGGTGCGCCGTACCGTCTCGAAGAACGTGCTGGTGGGGCGCGGCGGCGCGGTGAACAGGGCGATCCGGTCCCCGCCGGGGCGGGTGTCCGGATAGAGGAAGTAGCCGCGGGCCAGCGGCATGTCCAGCCGGGTCTCGGCGGACCAGCGCAGCGGGACCGCGTACGTGGTGTCGGGCAGCGGCAGCGTGACGATGCTCCGACCGTCGGCGACGTAGGGACGCCAGGCACCGGAGCTGACGAACGCCGGGGTCGGATCGAGGCGCTTCGCGGGCAGCGGGGTCGGCAGGATCGGCAGCAGCGCCATGGCGAGCACGGTGACGGTGGCGAACCGGATCTGGCCGCGCGCGTCCGGGTGCCATACGGCGATCCGCCGGACCCGCTCGGCGCCGAACGCGAGCAGCACGCCGATGATCGGCGTGAGCGCGAGCGACCAGCGGGTGGGCACCACCGAGTGCAGGACCGGCAGGTTCTCCAGCGCGGCCCAGGGGCCGGGGATGCCGGTGTCCTGCCCGTCGTAGCGGATCTCCCGGCCAAGCGAGAAGAGTGCGAACACGAGCCCGACCGCCGCCAGCCCGAGCACCACGGCGTTGCGGCGCAGCCACCAGACGAGCGCGATCACGAGGACCACCAGCGGCCAGCCGAAGAACGCGTTCTCCTCGGTGGCGTTCTTGACGAGCGGTTCGCTGCCCCGGGCGTCGCCCGCCACCGACTCCCGGGACCAGGCCACGTACGCGGCGAGGTCGGTGGAGTAGCCGCGGATCAGCGTGGAGAGCCCGCTGTACGCGCCGGGGCCGAAGAACTGGACCCAGAGCGGGTACGCGAGCAGAACCCCGGCGACCACCGCGGCCACAGCGAGCCCGGCGACGAACGGGCGGGCCGACGAGCGCAGCGCGGGCCGGCCGAGCGCCAGCGCGAGCACCACCACGCCGAGCCCGATCGCGGTCATCAGCAGGATCTCCAGGTTGAGGAACGCCTGCCAGACGATCACCAGCCCGAGCAGGAAGCCGTTGCGCAGCCACCGGCCGGGTTCGGCCAGGCGCAGCGTCCGCCAGATGATCAGCGGCACCACGAACTGGCTGACGATGTTGGGGTGCGAGTTGGCGTGCGAGATCATCGCCGGCGCGAACGCGCAGAAGGCGGCACCCAGCCAGGCCGGACCGCGGGACTTCACGACAACTCGGGAGAGCAGGAAATACCAGGACACGCCGGTGGCGGCGAGCCCGAGAGTGAGGAAAATCAGAAAGGACCAGCGCGGACCTGCCCAGAGCGTTATCGGGGTCAGCGGCAATGAAACGGATAATACGGACGTATTAGCCATGAGATTGACGACATCCGGCACATTCATCCGGTCCGAGGTGAACGGATAGGCGAAATCAGTGACGACGCGCGCACCATGCGCCATCATCCATTCGAATTGCGCCTGATCTGTCCGATTGTCCCGGATGCCATTGCGCGGATCGACCCACAGTCGAGCGGTCACCCAGAACGCGAGCAGCACGAAGCTGAGCACGGCGAGCGCGTCGATCCGCCTACCCTGCCCCGATTTCGGCGCGCTCGCGCCGCTTTCCGGAGTAGTCATGACATTTCAGAGCGTAGTCAGGGTATGACGGGCACGTGCAATGTTCCGGGGAATCACGTACTATGTGCCGAGTTCGCCGAACGCCGAACAGGCACCCCCTCCGGATCACAATTCGGCCCCCCTCCGTCCCCCGATTTCCCCCTCAGCCATCCAGATGGTTGACTCTGACGGTCCAGGCGCGGGTCAGTCATATCGTGAGGAATCGACGCATGGCAGAAATCACTGGGGATCAGCGCGTCCAGTCCGAGGTGCTCGAAGGCCTGGCGACGGCTGTCAACCACCGGCAGTGGTTCGTCGAGCTGGCGGTGCCCTACCTCGGTGACAACCCGATCGAGATCGGCAGTGGCCTCGGCGACTACGCCTCCGCCTGGGCGGCGTACGCACCCCGGATCACCGCCACCGAGGCCGACCCGGACCGGCTGATCCAGCTCAAGGAACGGCTGTCCGACCACCCGGGCGTCGAGGTCCGGCAGATGCTGCTCCCGCACCACGAGCGCGGCGACTACAGCGCGGCCGTCTCGTACAACGTGCTGGAGCACATCGACGACCACGTCGGCGCGCTGCGCAGCATGCGGGACCTGGTCCGCCCCGGCGGCGCCGTGGTCATCATCGTGCCGGCGTTCCAGTTCGCCATGAGCCCCGCCGACATCGCCACCGGCCACGTCCGCCGCTACACGAAGAAGACGCTCGCCGCGGCGATGACCGAGGCGGGCCTCACCGTCGAGCGGATCCACTACGCCAACGCGCTCGGCCTGATCGGCTACTTCATGGCCACCAAGGTCTTCCGGCTGATGCCGAAGGAGGGCCCGATGGTGAAGGTGTACGACACGCTCGTGCTACCCGTCACCAAGGCCGCCGAGCAGCGCGTCCGGCCGCCGTTCGGCCAGTCCGTCTTCGCCGTAGCCCGCGTGTAAGGAAGGGCCCCTTATTAACAGACGTCTGTTAATAAGGGGCCCTTCCTTACACCTCACTCCTTGATCTGGTACGTGGGGCGGATGACCGCCCGGGCCAGGGTGTGGAACGCCAGGTTGAAGCCGACGAAGGCCGGGCTCGCCCCGGCGGGGATGTCGAGACGGTCCACGTCCACCGCGTGCACCGCGAACACGTACCGGTGCGGGCGGTCCCCGGCCGGCGGCGCCGCGCCCCCGTAGCCGGTGTCGCCGTAGTCGTTGCGGACGCTGAACGCGCCGTCCAGGTCGGCCTCACGCACGCCGGTGGGCAACTCGGTGACGGACGCGGGCAGGTTCACCAGCACCCAGTGCCAGAAGCCGCTGCCGGTCGGGGCGTCCGGGTCGAAGCACGTGACCACGAAGCTCTTCGTCTCGGCCGGGAAGCCCGACCAGGACAGCTGCGGTGAGACGTTCTCGCCGCCGGTGCTGCCGTGCGCGTACCGCGCGTCCATCGGCTCGCCGTTGTGCACGTCGTCGCTGGTGAGGTCGAACGACGGCACCGTCGGCAGCAGCTCGTACGGGTCCGGGGCGATCGGTCGTTCCAGGGTCATCGAAACGGTCCTTCCGGGTACGCGAATGTCCTGCGCCCCTTCATACCCCGTTGTCCGCGCCACCGTGCTGTCGGCGCACCATCTCGTTGATCCAGACCGGCGCGTACGGGGACGTGCACCCGGGCGGCGTCGGATAGTCCTTCAGCACCCCGAGCCGCTCGCCGATCCCGATCGCGCGCTCCCGGTACGCGGCGTGCTCGATCCCGATCTGCGCCAGGCAGTGGTTCATCGCCCACTGGAGGCGCTCCGGCGCGTCCGCCATCTCCGCCTCGATCACGTCGAGCAGACCGGCCAGGTCCAGCCCGTCCGGATTGCGCGCCACCCGCTCGGTGGTCAGCGCCCAGCCGGCGCTCGCCACCACCGGATCCGGATCGGCCGACCAGGCCAGTCGTAGCGGCTCGGCGTGCGGGCTCTTCTTCACCACGTAGTTCACGAGCCAGTCGTGCACCTTCGGCGTCCGCGCCTCGCGCAGCATGGTGTCCAGCTCGTCCCGCCCGTACGCCTTCGGCTGGCAGATCAGCATCGCCAGCAGCCGGGCCGCGCTGTCGCCGGTCGCCCACAGCTCGCGGGCCAGCTCCTGCTGCGTCTTCAGCCGCTTGGCGACCGCCCGCAGCTTGCCCAGGTTGACCCCGTGGTCGTCGCCGTGGCGCTCGTTCACCGCACGGATCTTCGGGTCGTCGAGCGCGGCCAGCTCGGCCGTCACCTCGGCCACCGTCGTCGTCTCCGCCACCAGGCCCTCCCGCCGTCGCCGCACCCCGCAGCCTACGACCGGCCCGACGCTCCGGCTGTTCCGCCGCCCCGCCGTTCCTCCCCTCGGCCGCCCTGCCGTGCCGTCGCCCACATCCCGGCGCCCCACGCCGTCGCGCTGGTCGCGACCCCGGGCTGACGCACGGGTACGGTGCTCGCCCGCGACGACCGCAGTAACGGGCGGGTGACCGAGGGGTGGAACCCGGAGCGATGCGGCCATTCGGGGCTGAAGACCGACGGTCTGATGCGCGGCGCCCCGGGGAGAAGGACCATCTCCCATTACTTCTCTCCAGCCGACACGCCCGGCGGGCTGACTGAGCTGCGTGAAGGGAGATCAGCTACTGGCGGAGGGTGTGGGATTCGAACCCACGAAGACATCGCTGCCTTACCGGTTTTCAAGACCAGCGCCATCGGCCACTAGGCGAACCCTCCCGGCACGCCCCCGAGGGGTGCGCGACCGGGACCAGTCTGCCACGAACCCCGTACCGGGCAAGCCGCCGTCCCACCTCCCCTGCGAGAACGTGTGCGTGTGGGAGCACCCGGCAGTGGTGCTGATCAGCGGAATCACGGCCGCCGGCAAGTCCACAGTGGCCGACGGCCCGGCGCGGCAGCCGTCCCGGACGGTGCACCTGCGCGGCGACGGGCGGATCGGGTAAGACTGAACCATGCGCGCGATCACGATCACGGAACCCGGCGGACCCGAGGCGCTCGTCTGGACCCACGTGCCGGACCCGGAGCCCGGTCCCGGTGAGGTGATCGTGGAGGTGCGGGCGAGCGCGGTGAACCGGGCCGACCTGTTGCAGCGGCAGGGGCACTACCCGCCGCCGCCGGGCGCGTCCGCGTACCCCGGTCTGGAGTGTTCGGGGACGGTGCGTGCGCTCGGTCCCGGCGTGACCGGCTGGTCGGTGGGCCAGGAGGTGTGCGGACTGCTCGCGGGCGGCGGCTACGCCGAGCAGGTCGCGGTGCCGGCTGGGCAGTTGCTGCCGGTGCCGGCCGGGGTGGACCTGGTCGACGCGGCGGCCCTGCCGGAGGTGGCCTGCACGGTCTGGTCGAACGTCGTGGACCTGGCCCGGCTGGCCGAGGGCGACACGCTGCTGGTGCACGGCGGCGGCAGCGGGATCGGCACGTTCGCGATCCAGCTCGGCGTGGCGCTGGGCGCGACGGTGGTGGTGACCGCCCGTTCGGCGAAGCACGAGCGGCTGCGTGAGCTGGGCGCCGCGCACACGATCGACTACCGCGAGCAGGACTTCGTCGACGAGGTACGCCGGATCACCGACGGCCGGGGCGCGGACGTGATCCTGGACATCATGGGCGCCTCCTACCTGCCCCGGAACGTGGCGGCGCTGGCGACCGGCGGGCGGCTCGTGGTGATCGGCATGCAGGGCGGCCGCAAGGGCGAACTCGACCTGGGGATGCTGCTGGCGAAGCGCGCGGCGGTGCACGCGACCGCGCTGCGGTCCCGCCCGGTGGACGGCAAGGCGGCGATCGTCCGGGGCGTACGCGAGCAGGTGTGGCCCCTGGTGGAGGCGGGCCGGGTCCGGCCGGTGGTGCACGCCCGGGTGGACATGGCCGACGCCGCCGCCGCGCACCGCCTGGTGGAGACCAACGACCACCTGGGCAAGGTACTGCTGGTGCGGTGAGGGTCAGCCCTGGCCGGGGCGCGGGAGCATGAGGCGCGGGCCGGGGCCCTCGGCGGCGAGTGAGTCACCGGGGTTGTAGAGCGTGCAGCGCTGCAACGACAGGCAGCCGCAGCCGATACAGCCGTCCAGGTCGTCGCGGAGCTTGCCGAGCAGCCGGATCCGCTCGTCCAGCCGGTCCCGCCAGGCGCGGGACAGCGCGGCCCAATCGTCGGGCGTGGGGGTACGCCCCGACGGCAGCGAGTCGAGCGCCGCCCGGATCTCCTCCAGCGAGACGCCGACCTGCTGGGAGATCCGGATGAACGCGACCCGGCGCAGCTCGGTGCGGGCGTAGCGGCGCTGGTTCCCGCCGGTGCGGGCGGCGTGGATCAGGCCGAGCCGCTCGTAGTAGCGCAGCGCCGAGGGGGCGACGCCGCTGCGGTCGGCGAGTTGCCCGATGGTCAGTGTTGCTTCGTGCATCACACGGCCTTGAGTTGAAGTTCGCTTCAAGTCCGAGGCTATCGGTATGACGACGACCACCGCCACCGACCTGGGCGCGTTCCTGGACCGGGTGCGCGCCGGCCGCGAGTTCGGCGCCAACGTGTACTCGACGCTCGACGTGCTCCAGGTGCTCTACGACCGGGTGCTCCGGATCACCCCGGCCACCCTGGACGACCCGGACCGCGACCGCTTCCTGCTCTCCAAGGGTCACGCGGTCGCCGGGTACTACGCGCTGCTCGCCGCCCGCGGCTTCGTACCGCCCGAGTGGCTGGACGACCAGGGTGGCCCGGAGAGCCGGCTCGGCGACCACCCGGACCGCACGCTCGTGCCGGGCGTGGAGATCGGTTCCGGTTCGCTGGGCCACGGGCTCGGGCTGGGCGTGGGCACCGCGCTCGGGCTGCGGGTCCAGGGCCGCACCGAACCCCGGGTGTACGTGCTGCTCGGCGACGCCGAACTGGACGAGGGCTCCAACCACGAGGCGATCGCGTACGCGGGCGCGACCGGACTGGGCAACCTCACCGCGATCGTGGTGGACAACCGCTCGGCCACGTACGGCTGGCCGGGCGGCGCGGCGAACCGGTTCACGGTGAACGGGTGGAGCGCCGCAACAGTGGACGGGCGCGACCACGACGCCCTGCACACCGCCCTCACCGGGCACGACGATCACCGGCCGCACGTCGTCGTCGCGGTCGTCACGGACGGGGAGTGAGAATGAGCAGCACCATGCGGGACGCGTTCGTCACCAGCACCGAGGAGGTGCTCGCCGATCCGCGGACGACAGTAGTGCTCGCCGACATCTCCGCCGCCGCGTTCGAGCCGGCCGCCGCCCGCTATCCGGACCGGGTCGTGAACGTCGGCATCCGGGAGCAGCTGATGATCGGGGTGGCAGGTGGGCTGGCGCTGACCGGGCAGCGGCCGATCGTGCACAGCTACGCCCCGTTCCTGGTCGAGCGGGCGTACGAGCAGATCAAGCTGGACCTCGACCACCAGGACGTCGGCGCGGTGCTCGTCGGCATCGGCGGCTCATACGACCGCGCGTCAGCGGGACGCACCCACCTCGGGCCGGCGGACGTGGCGTTGCTGGACACGCTCGACGGCTGGACAGTGCACGTGCCGGGGCACCCGGACGAGGTCCGGCCGCTGCTGCGCGACGTGGTGTGCGGGCAGGACTCGGCGTACCTGCGGCTGTCCATCCAGGCCAACGCGCAGGCGTACCCGCAGGCGGGTGACCTGCACGTGGTGCGCGACGCCGGACCGGGCGCGCCGCTGCTGGTGGCCGTCGGTCCGGTGCTCGACGCGGCGGTGGCGGCGACGGCCGACCGGCCGGTCACCGTGGCGTACACCCACCGGCCCCGGCCGTTGGACACCTCCGGGCTGCGGGCGCTCGCCGGGACCGAGGTGATAGTGGTCGAGCCGTACCTGGCGGGAACCTCGACGCGGGTGGTGTCGGAGGCGCTCGCCGACCGGCCGCACCGGCTGCTCGCCCTCGGAGTGGGCCGCAAGGACCTGCGCCGCTACGGCAGCGCCGAGGACCACGAACGCTGGCACGGCCTGGACGCCGCCGGGCTGCGCCGCTCGGTCGACGCGTTCCTCACCTGAGCGTCCCGGACACGGCGGAACCCCGCGACCTCGGCTCGTGCCGGGCTCGCGGGGTTCCGTCGACGCTGGCTCAGTGCGCGGCGGCGGGACCGGCCGGACGGCGGCGGGCGCGCTCGCGGGCCAGGATCCAGATCGCCTCGACGCCGTCCTTCCAGGTGATCTTCTTGCCCTCCTCGCGGCCCCGGGCGCGGTAGCTGATCGGCACCTCGTACGGGCGGATGCGGCGGCGCAGCAGCTTGCCGGTGACCTCCGCCTCCATGCCGAAGCCGCGGGAGCGGACCTGCAGCGAGCGGTACAGCTCCAGCGGCATCAGCTTGAAGCAGGTCTCCAGGTCGCCGATGTAGGAGTTGTAGAGCACGTTCGCGGCGAGCGTGACGCCCTTGTTGCCCATCACGTACCAGAAGCTGTACGAGCTGTGGCTGCCGAAGGTCCGATTGCCGTAGACGACAGTCGCCCGGCCGTCGAGCACCGGCTCCAGCAGGCGCGGGATGTCCTGCGGGTCGTACTCCAGGTCGGCGTCGAGGATGACCATGTACTCGCCCTCGGCGCTGTCGACGGCGGTCTTGATGGCCGCGCCCTTGCCGGCGTTGCGCTGGTGGGTGATCACCCGCAGGCGGGCGTCGTCCACGCGGCCGAGAACCTCGCCGGTGCCGTCCCGGCTGCCGTCGTCCACGACGACGAGCTCGATCTCGCAGGGGTAGTCCACCGCCAATGCCTGCTTGAGGGCATCCGCGATACGTTCTTCCTCGTTGTAGACCGGCATGAGGATCGAGAGCTTCACGGAATCTCCACGGAGGCGATGGCAGGTCGGGGCATAGCGTAGCCTGGCACATTGCTCAGGTCACGACAGCCCGGGCACCCTATTCCTGGCGAAGCGGTACGACCACGAGCCGGGCCACGCTCCGGTCGCCGTCCTTCGCGCCGGCCACCCCGACCGTCGTACCGATCTTGATGTCGCTCGATCGGATCGTGGTCCGGCGCTCGACCACCCGCAGCTTCTCGCCGAACGTCCACGTCACGGTGAAGCCGTCGGTGGACTTGACGGTCATCGTCCTGTCGTCGATCGCCGTCACCTCGCCGCGCTGGACCGTGACGGTCTTCGTGCCGCCGTCCCTGGTCTTCACCACTGCCTCGCCGTGCAGCGTGTTGCGCCGCAGCAGCACCCGGGCCCGGTGCCGCTGGTGTCCCTGCTTCGCCCGCTCGCCCTCGCCGCCCGGCCCGGCCTTCGGGCTGCCGGAGGGCGCCGGCGCGGCCAGCGGATCCACGTCCAGTTCCCCGGCGTCGACGCCGAGCGCGGCGAGCGCCTGACCCTCGGTACCCAGGGCCGCGCTCACCTCGACCGCGTCGTCCGGTGCCGCGCCGGGCCGGGCCGCGCCGCACCCGGCGAGCCCGAGCGCGGCCGCGGCGAGCAGTGCGGTGGCGCCGGTGACGATTCGCTGACGTGCCATCAGTGGTCCTCTCTCGCGGTGACGACCCGAGCGTTCCGCACCGATGCGAGGAGACGGTCAAGCCGATGTTCGAGCCGCGTAAGGATCCGGCGGCACCCGGACGGTGAAGGCGGCCCCGCCCTCCGGGGCGTGCCCGGCGGCGATGTCCCCGCCGAGCCGGCGGACCAGCCCGGCGGCGAGCGCCAGGCCGAGTCCGCTGCCCACCTTGCGCACCCCGCGGTACCGCTCGTGCAGCGCGCCGCGCTCGAACGCCACCCGCAGGTCGTCGTCGGTGAAGCCGGGCCCGCCGTCCCGGACCTCCAGCACCCCGCCGCCCGCCGGACCGTCGGCGCGGACCGCGAGCACCACCGGCGCCCCCGGCGGTACGACCCGCAGCGCGTTCTCCAGCAGCCCGTCCACCACCTGCCGGATCCGGCCCGGATCGGTGTACGCCGGCACCGGCGCACCCGGCGTCTCCAGCCGGAACGGCACCCCGAGCGCCGCGCACCGGCCGGACCAGGCGCGCTCCGCGTCGGCGGCAAGCCCGGTCAGGTCGACCGGCACCGGTTCCAGGGGGAAGTCGACCGCCTCCAGCCGGGCCAGCGCCAGCAGGTCGCGGACCAGCCGGTCGAGGTGTTCGGCCTCGGCGAGCACGGTCCGGCCGGTCGCCGGCACCGCGTCGGCCTCGATCACCCCGTCGGCCAGCGCCTCGGCGTAGCCACGGATGGCGGTGAGCGGGGTCCGCAACTCGTGCGAGACGGAGAGCAGGAACTCCCGCTGCCGCCCCTCGCTCGTGGCGAGCGCGGCGGCCAGGCCGTTCAGCGCGTACGCCAGGTCGGCCACCTCGTCGGGCGACTCGACCGGTACGCGGACCGCCCGGTCCCCGGCACGCAGCCGCGCGGCGGCGGTGGCTGCGGTACGGATCGGCCGGGCCAACCGGCGGGCGAGCAGCAGTCCGGCGGCCGCCCCGGCGGCGAGCCCGGCGAGCAGCGGCAACCATAGTCCCCGCAGCACCTGCCGCCAGGGCGCGGCGCTGCGGGCCCGGGTCAGCACCACACCGTCCCCGCCGGGCAGCGCCCGCGCCTCGACGAGCCGGCGTTCCCCGTCGACCAGCCGCCGCCCGGAGACGTTCTCGCCGCCGGCCACCCGCGTCACGAGCGGTCGGGGCAGGCCCGGCCGGTCGGCCCGGCCGTCCCGGATCACGTACACGTCGATCTGCTGCTGGCGCAGTTGCCGGATGAGCCGGTCCCCGGCGCCGTCGCGCTGACGTACCGGCCGTACCCGGAGCACGTCGGCGGCGAGCCGGGCCTGGGCGGCGAGCGCCTCCTGGTCCCGGCGTTCCGCGCCGCGTACCGCGAGGGGCACCGCGACGAGCGCGGTGACGAGCACCGACACCAGCGCCACCGCGCAGGTGGCGAGCACGGCGCGGGCGGTGAGCGTCCGCCCGGGACGCCGGCCGGGCCGGACCGGACCGGTGGGCGGCGTCGGCACCGTGGGCTGCGTCGGCGCTGTGGTCGGCATCGGCACCGTGGGCGGCTCAGGCATCGGCGGCGTACCCGACGCCCCGATGGGTGCGGATCACGCTGTCCGGGCCGAGCTTGGCCCGCACCTGCGCCACGTGCACGTCGACGGTCCGGGTGCCGGCGTGCGCCGCGTACCCCCACACGCCGGCCAGCAGTTCCTCCCTGGTGAACACCCGGCCGGGCCGCGCCATCAGGTGGGCCAGCAGGTCGAACTCGGTGGAGGTGAGCTGCACCGGCGTACCGGCGGCGGTCACCGTGCGGCGGGCCGGGTCGAGTGTGACGGCGCCGAGCGTGCGGGGCTGCTCGGCGGGCGTGCCGGCGGTGCGGCGCAGCACGGCCCGCAGCCGGGCGAGCAGTTCGCGCGGGCTGAACGGCTTGGTGACGTAGTCGTCGGCGCCCAGTTCCAGCCCGACGACGCGGTCCACCTCGTCGTCGCGGGCGGTGAGGAAGATGACAGGCGTCCAGTCGCCGGCCGCGCGCAGCCGGCGGCAGATCTCGGTGCCGGCCAGGCCGGGCAACGCGATGTCGAGCACGCAGGCCACCGGGCGCAGGCGCCGCGCGGCGGCCAGCCCGGCCTCGCCGTCACGTTCCAGGTGTACGCCGAACCCGTCCCGGGTCAGGTAGAGCCGGACCAGGTCGGCGATGGCCGGCTCGTCCTCCACCACGAGGACGAGCCCGGGCGGGGCGGCGGTGGTCACCGGCCCATGATGACCGACCGGCGACCGCCCGGCCGGTCAGGGAATGTTCGGGTCAGGTAAGGAGGACGTCAGCGGGCCGGGGCGGGCCGCAGCACCGTCGGGCGGGCGGCCGCCGGCGACTCACCGATGGTCGCCACCACCCGCTCGGCCGGCGTACGGAGGCGGGTGCGGAAGGCGTGGTTGAGCAGCGCGTCGAGCTGCCACACCTGCTTCGGGTGGTGGGTACGCAGGACGAAGCGCTCGCGCACCCCGTCGATCGCGGTGGCCGCCAGCTCCACGCTGTGCGCGCGGGCGTCGGGGCTCCACGTCACGTGGCTCAGCTCGCGCAGTTCGGTGTTGAGGTGCAGGCGCAGCCGGTGCAGCACCCGGGTCTGCCGGGTGACCACCAGCCGCCGGTGGGTGAGGAGCATCAGGTAGTCGCCGCCCACCGGGTCGTCCGGGCGGCTGCACCGGGTGACCAGGATGGTCGCGTCGCCGGAGCCGACGCACCGGCGGAACACCGGCATGTGCCGGGTGACGGTCTGGGTCGCCAGGCCGGTCTCGGCGGCGGCCGGGAGGAACGTTCGCGAGAACACGTCCATGCCCGGTCCAACGAGCCGATGACCAGGGGTGATATGGGTCACGCCCGATTTCTGGAACTTCCACACGTGCAAGTCGCACCCGCGGTGCGACTTCGGCGGCCGATCGGGTCAGAGCAGCTCGACGATCGTGGCGTTGGCCATGCCGCCGCCCTCGCACATGGTCTGGAGGCCGTAGCGGATGCCGTTGTCCCGCATGTGCTGGAGCATCGTGGTCATGATCCGCGCACCGGACCCGCCGAGCGGGTGACCGAGCGCGATCGCCCCGCCCCGGGGGTTGAGCCGCTCCGGGTCCGCCTCGGTCTCGGCCAGCCAGGCCAGCGGCACCGGGGCGAACGCCTCGTTCACCTCGTACACCCCGATCTCCTCGATGCCCAGCCCCGCGCGGCGCAGCGCCTTCGCGGTAGCCGGGATCGGCGCGGTGAGCATGGTGACCGGGTCGTCGGCGGCGACCACGGCGGTGTGCACCCGGGCCAGCGGGCGCAGGCCGTGCCGGCTGGCCCACTCGGCGGTGGTGACCGCGAGCGCGGCGGCGCCGTCGGAGATCTGCGACGCGGACCCGGCGGTGACCACGCCGTCGGCGCGGAACGGGGTGGCCAGCTCGCCCAGCTTCGCCAGCGAGGTGTCGCGGCGGATGCCCTCGTCGGCGGAGAACTTGCCGCCGTCGGCGAGCGCCACCGGGGCGAGTTCGGCCTCGAACGCGCCCGCGTCCTGCGCGGCGGCGGCCTTCTCGTGGCTGGCGAGCGCGAACTCGTCGAGCTGGGTACGCGAGAAGCGCCACCGCTGCGCGATCAGCTCGGCCCCGACGCCCTGGTTGAACGGCAACGGGGAGTCCTCCGCGACGCCCTCGACGCCGCGGTAGCGCTCCAGGATCGCCGCGCTGAACGGCATGCCACCGGCGACGCTGGCACCCATCGGCACCCGGGTCATCGACTCGACGCCACCGGCCACGACCAGGTCGGCCTGGCCGGAAAGGACCGTCGCGGCGGCGAAGTGCAGCGCCTGCTGGCTGGACCCGCACTGGCGGTCGAGCGTGGTGCCGGGGACCGACTCCGGCCAGCCGGCGGCGAGCACCGCGTTGCGGGCCACGTTCCAGGACTGCTCGCCGACCTGCGACACACAGCCCCACACGACGTCGTCGACCTGGCCCGGGTCGATGCCGGTGCGCTCGGCGAGCGCGCGCAGCACGTGCGCCGAGAGGTCGACCGGGTGCACTCCGGCGAGGCTGCCCTTGCGCCGCCCGACCGGGGTCCGTACCGCGCCGACGATGACCGCGTCACTCATGTCTACTCCCCGGTAACCTCGCTTGCCCTGATCCTACGTGCTGATCCGACCGGTCGTCCTCCCCCGGCGTGCGGCAGGTGCGGCTGGCATGCTGGGCGGATGGATCCACAGTCGCCGCCGGTCCGGCAGTGGCGGGTGCCGCGCGAGGTGCCGGTGCTCAAGGCGGTGGGCGCGCTCGCGCTCGTCGCCCTGGGGCTCGTGTTCGCCGGCGGTGACCCGGTCCGGCCGGCGCTCGCCGGGCTGGCCGCCGCCGGTCTGCTCGCCTGGGCGCTGCGCGACGTGGTCGCGCCGGTCCGCCTCGCCGTCGACAGGGACGGGCTCACCGTGCTGCGGGGGTTCGCCGGGCGGCGCCGGCTGCCGTGGGACGCCGTGGAGGCGATCCGCCTGGACCGGCGCAGCCGGCGCGGGATCACCGCCGAGACGCTGGAGATCGACGCCGGGGAGTCGCTGCACCTGTTCGGCCGCCGTGACCTGGACGCCCCGCTGGACGAGGTGGCCGCGGCGCTGGACGAGGCCCGCCCCGCGCGCTGAGGCTCAGCCGAGCAGCGCGGCGGTGCGGACCAGCGTCAGGCCGATCAGCGCGACCAGCACGATCGCGCAACCCGCCACCTGGAACACGGTGCGCCGCGACCGGGGCGCGTACGCCAGGACCAGCGCCACCAGCGCGCCCGCCACGAGACCGCCGAGGTGCCCGGCCACCGAGATGCTCGGCACGGTGAACGTGAAGATCAGGTTGATCACCAGGATCGGCACGATCGCCGAGGTGTCCCGGCCGAGCCGCCGCATGATCACGAAGACGGCGGCGAACAGGCCGAAGACGGCGGTCGAGGCGCCGGCCGTGAACCGGTTCGGCTCGGTGAAGACGTACGCGGCGACGTTGCCGCCGAGCCCGGCGAGCAGATAGAGCGCCAGGAAGCGCAGCGGCCCGAGCACCGCCTCCAGCGTCCGGCCGAGCACCCAGAGCGCCCACATGTTCAGCAGCAGGTGCAGCACGCCGTAGTGCAGGAACATGGCGGTGACCAGCCGGTACCACTCGCCGTCGGCCACCCCGCCGACGTGGCCGTCGGGGAAGCGCGCCAGGCCGAGCACCGCACCCCACTCGGTGAGCGGCGTCCCGTTGCCCATCAGGCCGCCCAGGCCACCGCCGGCCACCGCGGTCCCGCTGCGGGCCGAGAGGATGGACAGCAGCATCATCACCACGTTCAGCGCGATCAGCGCCTTCGTGACGTTGCCCTGGCGGCCGGCGGCACCGCCACCGAAGGCGGTACGCGCCGGCCGCACGCTGCGGCGGCCCTCGGCGACGCACTCCGGGCACTGGTGACCGACGGAGGCGTCCCGCATGCACTCGGTGCAGATCGGCCGGTCGCACCGGGTGCACCGGATGTATGTCTCCCGGCCGGGGTGCCGGTAGCAGACCGGAGTGGTCGGCACCGGACCCCCGGTGGCGTCGCCTGGCTGGCCGGAGCGCTCAGTCATGCGAGCAAAGGTACCCGCGTACCGCTCAGGACTGCTTGTGCTCGATCTCGACCCGCTCGATCACCACGTCCTGGATCGGCCGGTCGCTCGGGCCGGTCGGGGTGTTGGCGATCGAGTCGACCACCTTCGCGGACTGCTCGTCGGCCACCTGACCGAAGATGGTGTGCCGGTTGTTCAGGTGTGGCGTGGGCGACACCGTGATGAAGAACTGCGAGCCGTTGGTGCCCGGCCCGGCGTTCGCCATCGCCAGCAGGTACGGCCGGTCGAAGCGCAGCTCGGGGTGGAACTCGTCGGCGAACTTGTAGCCCGGGCCACCGCGGCCGGTGCCGGTCGGGTCGCCCATCTGAATCATGAAACCGCTGATCACGCGGTGCGAGACGGTGCCGTCGTAGTACGGCCCGCTGCCCGGCTGACCGGTACGCGGGTCGATGTACTCCCGGGTGCCCTCGGCCAGTTCCACGAAGTTGCGGACGGTCTTCGGCGCGTGGTTCGGGAAGAGCTCCAGCCGGATCGGGCCGGCGTTGGTGTGCAAGGTGGCGTAGACAGCCTCGGCCACGGGTACTCCTCACTCGTAGTTCAGTTCCTTGCGGATCCTCCCATGTGCCCGATCTGGCCATGCGGAGGCATTCGAAGGTGGAGGATGACGAAGGAACAACTCCCAGGAGGTGGGACCGTGTTTGGAATCGGGCGGCGAAAGACCCAGGGCCAGCTCGCGAAGGTCGAGTTGAACCAGGGCATCGGTCACCTGAGGCAGGCCGCCACGCACGCGGCGAAGGGTGCCGGCGCCACTGTCGGCCCGCGGGTCCAGGCAGCCCGGGTCGCCGTCGCGCCGACCGCGGTCCTGGTCCGGGACCGCGCGTCCAGCGGGTTCGCGTCGACCGCCGCGGCGCTCGCGCCGGTTCTGCTGGCCGTACGCAACGCCCGGGTCGAGGCCGCCGGCAAGGCGTCGGACGGCCGCAAGGTGATGGCCAAGAAGCAGGCCGCGATGACCAAGAAGGCGAAGAACATGAAGGCCGGAAAGAAGAAGCAGCGCAGGTCGCGGGGCATGACCGCGGGCCTGCTGGTGGCCGGCACCGTCGCCGGCCTGGCCGGTGCGATGGCCATGCGCCGCCGCCGCGAGCAGCAGGAGTGGGCCGAGTACGACCCGACCGGCACGCTCGGCGCGACGGGCACGCTCGGCGCGACCGGTCGCGACAAGCTGGAGCCGATGCGGGAGGACGTGGACACGATCGTGGTGGAGACCCCGGACGCGAGCGCGAAGGTGACGCAGGCCGGCCCGACCGGTGCCGGCTCCTCGGCGGTGGCCAAGGGCAGCAGCGCGTCGACCGCCACCTCCGGCAGCCAGCCGGTGATCCACCCGAACGACCAGGTCCCCTCCGTCGCCGAGGGTGCCCGGGACGTCTCCGGCCGCCCGGCCGACGACATCACCAAGGCCGTCCAGGCCGGCAAGAACGCCGCGAAGGCCGGCGGCCGCCGCTGACCTCGTACCGTCGGATCAGCGCCGGCACGCGGGGCGACCCGCGTGGCCGGCGCTTCCGCGTGTACGGGCGGCGCGGCGACCCGCCGTGGCGCGGCGGTTACAGCCAGCCGTTGCGGCGGAACAGACGGTAGAGCGTGAAGGACGCCACGAGCATCAGCGCCCAGACGCCCGGATAGCCGTACGTCCATTTCAGCTCGGGCATGTTGTCGAAGTTCATGCCGTAGATGCCGGCGATCGCCGTCCACACCGCACCGATCGCGGCCCAGGCGGCGATCTTGCGCATGTCGTTGTTCTGGTCGACGGTGACCTGGGCCAGCCGGGCCTGGAGGATCGAGTTGAGCAGGTCGTCGTAGGAGTTCACCTGCTCGACGGTGCGGCTGAGGTGGTCCTGCACGTCGCGGAAGTAACGCCGTACCTCCTGCGGCACCGCGCGGTTGACCTGCGAGGTGAGCGTGATCAGCGGGCGCTGCAACGGCACCACCGCCCGCTTGAACTCGACCAGTTCCCGCTTCATCTGGTAGATCCGCTGGATCCGGCCGCTGCTCTGCCTGTCGAAGACGTCCGCCTCCAGCACGTCGAGGTCGTCCTCCAGCCGGTCGGCCACCTCCAGGTAGAGGTCCACCACGCGGTCGGTGATCGCGTACGCGACCGCCCACGGGCCGTGCCGCAGCAGGTCCCGCTTCGCCTCCAGGTCGGCGCGCACCGGCGCCAGCCGGCAGGCGTCGCCGTGCCGCACGCTGATCACGAAGTGCGGCCCGATGAAGAGCATCACCTGGCCGGTCTCCACCACCTCGGAGTTCTCGGTCAGCTCGGCGTGCTCGCAGTAGCGGGCGGTACGCAGCACCAGGAAGACGATCTCGCCGAAGTGTTCCAGCTTCGGGCGCTGCTGGGCCTTGACCGCGTCCTCCACCGCCAGCTCGTGCAGACCGAAGGTGGCGGCGATCTCGGTCATCTCGGTCAGGTCCGGCTCGTGCAGGCCGAGCCAGACGAAGCCGTCCCGCTCCTGCCGGGCGGCGGCCAGGGCCTCGGCGTACCCGGGGCGGCCGGGGCGGCGCTCGCCGTCGACGTACAGCCCGCAGTCGACGATGCCGCTGCGCTCCGGGCCGGCCGGCCGGGGCGTACGCGGGGAGCCGTCCGCGTTGAGGATGCGGGACATCGCGCGTACCGGGGCCGACCAGGCGCGGGGGCGCAGGGCCCGGCTGCCGTCGGTGCCGGCGGTTCGGTCGCGTGCCACCCGGTCCGTCATCTCTCGCCCCCTTCCCCTGAAGCTGCGGCTTGCAGGTTACGCCGACCGGCGGGAAGCGCAGCGCGGGCGCGGGGGACTGGTGGTTGCGACGGGCGCCACGCGGCGGCGCCGGGCGGGCCGGGCCGCGTCAGGGGGGTGAGGGGCGACACGGCCCACCCGGCACCCCTTGGGGGCGGGAGTGATGCTGGGCGTGCCGCCGGCCCGGCCGGTCGTCCGGCGTGCGGGCTGGTCACCGGCAGAAGGTGAGCGGCACTCGCAGCATTGTGGGGGTGCCGGCCGGTCCGGCGGGAGTGCCGAACCGGCCAGCGGGGCCCTTTTGTCAGAAACCCGACAGAAAATCAGCCGCGAACGGCGGCCATCGCCTCCGCGAGACGCCGCACACCCTCGTCGATCCGGTCCGCCGTCACCGCCGAGTACGCCAGGCGCAGCGCGTGCCGGCCGCCGTCGACCATGAAGTCGCTGCCCTTCACCACCGCCACGCCGCGCTCGGCGGCAGCCGGGGCGAGCCGGTCGACGTCGACGTCCTCGGGCAGCTCCACCCAGAGGAAGTAGCCGCCGTCCGGCTCCACGAACCGGGCCTCCGGGATGTGCCGGCGCAGCGACTCGGCCAGCACCGCCGACCGCTCGCCGAGCGCCGAACGGACCGTCCGGATCGACTCGTCGATCGCGCCGGAGACGCAGAACTGGTGCACGATCGCCTGCGCCACCATGCCGGGCGAGATGTAGAGGTTTGTGGCCCGCTTGGCGATCGCCGCGATCAGCTCGGCCGGGCCGACCAGGTAGCCGACCCGGACGCCCGGGCAGACCGTCTTGGTGAAGCTGGAGGCGTGCACCACCACGCCCCGGCTGTCCATCGACAGCATCGAGGGCAGCGGCTCGCCCCGGAACCGGATGTCCGCGTACGGGTCGTCCTCGAAGATCGTGAACTCGTACTCGGCGGCCAGGTCCAGCAGCTCACGGCGCTTCTCCAGGGAGAGCGTCACGCCGGCCGGGTTCTGGTAGTTGGGGATCACGTGGGCCAGCCGCGGCCGTACCCCGGACTCCAGCAGCTTGCGCAGCTCGGCGGTGTCCAGACCGTCCGGCTGGATCGTCACGCCGTGCACCTCGCCGCCCATCTGCTTCAGGTTGAGCAGCGTGCGGTCGTACGTCGGGCGCTCGACCACCACCGCGTCGCCCCGGCGGACCAGGTGGTCGAAGAGGAATGCGTCGGCCTGCAACGAGCCGTTGGTGATCAGCACCTGGTCGGCCTCGACACCGTGCTTCTCGGCGATCCACTTCCGCAAGGGCGGGTAGCCGACGGAGGTGCCGTACGCGGTGACCCCGGCGGGGTCGGCGTCGAAAGCGCGGACGGCGGCGGCCTTGAGCCCCTCGACATCGACGATGTCCAGCGAAGGCGCGCCACGGGCGAACGAGATCAGCTGCTCGGCGGTCATGCGCAGAGCCTAGGGCCTGGCCCGGCGGGTCCGACCGCGATACACGCGAAGTTCAACATGCGGGCGGCCGGCCGGGTCACCGGTGCGTCCGGGGGATCCGAGACCGCCTCGCGACTGTCTACGATCCGACGGACGCTGGCGCCGGTCCGACCGGACGCCGAAGGATGACGGGTCGCGGCAGACCCGGGAGAACAAGGGATGAGGCTCGTGACCGAGGACGAGGCGGGACGGCTCGACGACCAGCGGTTCGCGCAGTGGCTGGCGACCGAGGCCGGCAAGGCGCTCACCGCGCTGCGGGACCGGCAGGGCTTCGCCGACCCGAAGGCGCTCAAGGACGCCGGCGACCGCGCGTCGCACGAGCTGATGACGGCGGCGCTGGCCCGGCTGCGGCCGGCCGACGCGGTGCTCTCCGAGGAGGAGGCCGACGCGCGCCGCGCGTGGGCGGACGGCGAGCGCGCGCCCCGGCACGAGGCGGACCGGGTCTGGATCATCGACCCGCTGGACGGCACGCGCGAGTTCTCCGAGGAGGGCCGGGACGACTGGGCGGTGCACGTGGCGCTCTGGCAGCGCTCCGCCGCCCCGGACGGCGCCCTGGTCGCCGGCGCGGTGGGCATGCCGGCCCGGACCACGGTGGACGGTACGCCGCTCGTGCTCGGCACCACCTGCCCGCAGCCGAAGGCGTCCGACGGGCCGATCCGGATCGCGGTGAGCCGCAGCCGCCCGCCGGCGTTCGTGGGCGAACTGGTCGAGATGCTCGGCGCCACCGCGGTGCCGATGGGCTCGGCCGGTGTGAAGGTCTGCGCGGTGGTGACCGGCGAGGTCGACGCGTACGTCCACGCGGGCGGTCAGTACGAGTGGGACAGTGCCGCACCGGTCGCCGTGGCGCTGGGCGCGGGCATGCACGCGTCCCGGATCGACGGTTCACCGCTGCGCTACAACCGGGCCGACCCGCGGCTGCCCGATCTGCTGGTCTGCCGGCCCGAACTGGCCGACCAGTTGCTCGACGCGATCGCCCGGACCGGGGTCGAGATGCCCGCTTCGACCGTCACCGGTGAGCAGGGTAAGGCGTTCGGCTGAGTGTCACGGTACGTACGGCCAGGTGGATGAGGGTTATCGTCGGGCAGGTATGCGTGGCGATCTGAGCCCCGACCACGGGCCGCCGACAGCCAGGGAGGGTCATGCCGGCCGACCGAGAGCCGCACAATGCCTTCGGGCAGCCGACCGGCCTGTGGCCGGGTCAGGACATTCCACGCCAGGTGGGCGGCCCTTCGCTGCCCTGGCCGGAGGCCGAGAGCGCGCCACCGCCACCACCGGCCCGACCTGGCGGTGACCTGCCCTGGCCCGAGCGTGACCGGCCCGACGCCGGTCACCACGACGGGCCCGGGCACGACCCGGCCGGTTGGGACGCCGCTCCCGGGACGGCGAACGGCTGGGCACCGCAGCACGGGTCTGCGGGCCACGGCGGTGACGCCGCCTGGCCGCAGGGCGAGCCGCACGACGACGCCTGGGCCACTCAGGCCGGTCCGGCGGGTGAGGCGGGCTGGGGTGCGGGCACCACGGCGACCGCCACGCTGACCGGACCGCCCCCGGTGGACGTTCCGCACGGACCCGTTCCGCACGGACCGGCCACCGGCGGGCCGGGCCAGCCGCCCGCGCCGCCGCTCGCCCCGGCCTCCGTGCCGTCGTCCGGCGGCTCCCGTCGTCGCTGGCGGGTCGCCCTTGCGGCGGCACTGGTCGTGGCCGTGGCCGGCAGCGGGGTCGCGGTGGCCACGCTGCGACCCGACGCGGCGGAACGGCAGGCCGGCGGGACGCCCGGCTCGGTCGGGCCGGCCACCTCGATGGGCCCGGGCACGCCCGGCACCCCGAGCGCGTCGCCGAGCGCCGACCAGGGTCTCGGCGGCAAGCCCTCGGCGCGCCCGTCGGCCTCCGCGGACGCCGGGCCGGCCTTCAGCGGTACGCGACTGACGCTGCCCGGCGCCTCGATCGGTGTGCAGAGCGGGGAGACGTTCGGCCAGGCGCTGGCCCGGTCCGACCAGACCTTCGGCAAGCTGCGGATGGCCCGGATCTTCTTCCCCGGCCTGCCGCCGGCGTGGTCCGGCAGCCGGGCCGACGTGGTCGACCGGACCGTCGTGGTGTCCTTCAAGGCGTCGCCGCAGGAGGTGAACACCGGCAAGTTCGACTCCCGCCTGACCTCTTGGTTCTCCTCGATCCCGCGCGAGCACAACGTCTACTGGTCGTACTTCCACGAGCCGGAGGACGACGTCGAGCGCGGCGCGTTCAGCACGACGGCGTACCGGACGGCGTGGAAGCGGATCGCCGGCCTGGCCGACCGGACCGGCAACCCGAAGCTGATCAACACGCTGATCCTGATGTGCTGGACGCTCGACCCGAAGTCCGGGCGCAGCTTCGACGCGTTCTACCCCGGTGGCGACGTGATCGAGGCGCTCGGCTGGGACTGCTACAACTGGGGCAAGAAGTGGAAGCGGTACGCCTCGCCGCAGGAGATCTACGGCCCCATGATCAGCAAGTCGAAGGCGCTGGGTAAGCCGTGGGGCGTCGCCGAGACCGGCAGCGACCTGGTGCCCGGTGACGGGGGCACCGGCCGGGCGGCCTGGATCCGGTCGATGACCAGCTTCCTCAACGGCCAGCGGCCGGAGTTCGTGGCGTACTACAACCAGACGGTCAGCCAGGGTGACTTCCGGCTGCTCGACCAGCCGAGCATCCAGGCGTGGAAGTCCTTCTGCACGGCCTGATCGCAGCGGAACGAGAACGGGCGGGCGACCTCGGTCGCCCGCCCGTCTCGCGTACGGCTCAGATGCCCCGGCCGCGCTTGTGCAGCGTGCGCAGCACCCGGTCGGCCTGCACGGCCCGGCTCGCCACCGCCAGCGCCAGGTAGGCGCGCGGCTCCTTCGGGTTGCGGGCCAGCGTGCGCCGGGCCCAGCGGACCGCGTCGCGCCGGTTGCCCATCGCGGCCTGCGCGAAGGCGATCTGCCCGGCCACCCGCGCCTCGCCGTGCGGCACGGTGGCGAACTCCGGGTAGCGGCGCAGCAGCCACTGCAACGCGGTCGAGATGGTCTCCCAGCGCTGCGCGAAGTAGGACCGCTTGTGCCAGCGGACCAGCACGTACGGGCTCTCCACGTTCACCAGCGGGGCGTACCGGGCGGCGCGGAGCAGGAACTCGTAGTCCTCCGCGTAGCTGCCCGGGATCTGCTCGTCCACCAGGCCGATCGCGTCGAGCAGCGCGGCGCGGCGGATCAGGAACGTGGACGGGTGCAGCTCGGTGAGCCGATCGCGCAGCAGCGCCTCCAGCGAGATCCGGGCCCGGTCCAGCGAACGGTCCACCGTACGGTCGTCGTAGCTGACCCGGATGCCGCAGCTCACCAGCGCGCCGTCCGGGTGCGTGTCGAGCGCCCCGAACTGGGCGGCCAGCTTGCCGGGCAGCCACTCGTCGTCGTCGTCGCAGAACGCCACCCAGTCGCCGGTGGCCGCCTCGATGCCGGTGTTGCGCGCGCCGGCCAGCCCGGCGGTACGGGTATTCGTGATCACCCGGATCCGCCGGTCACCCCGGTCGGTCTCCAGCGACCGGTCCGGCTCGGACTGGTCGTAGACGACGATCGCCTCGATCAGGCCCGGGTGGGCCTGGCTGAGGATCGCGTCGAGCGCCGCACGCAGCAGCTCCGGACGGTCCCGCGTCGGTACGACGACCGAGATGCTCGGCCCACTCATGCTCTCTCCACGGACTCGTCGGATCCCCGCTGGCCCAGATAGCCGTAGCGGACCCGCAGGGGAAGCGTGGCCAGGCTGACCACGGCACGGCTGCGGCGCGGCAGGCGGTCCCGCCACGCCTCGTCCCGGCGCACCGTCAACGGCCCGCCGCTGAACCGCAGCGGGTTGCCGGCGACGCTGTGCGCCCGGAACGGCGCGGCCGGCTCGGGCGCCGCGCCGGTGTCGCCGGCCCCGGCCAGGATGCGCAGCGCCGCCGGGTCGTCCGGCAGGCCGGCGAAGTCCCGCACCCGGCGTAGGGTGCCGGCCGGGTCGGCGGTGAAGTCCTCGTAGCGCAGCCGCAGCACCTTCGCCCGGGACGCCAGCAGGTGGAACGCGGCGTTCTGCGCGGTCCACAGCTTGCTCACCTCGAACGGCGAGAAGGTCGGCATGAAGTCCTCGCCGTCGACCACCTCGGGGCGGCGCACCTGCTTGCCCCACGAGTACGCCACCGCCCGGCTGTCCCGGACCAGGTGCAGCACCCGCAGGTCGAGCCCTTCGGCCCAGCGCAGGGCGAAGGCGAGCGAGGCGTGCTTGCTGGAGTCCACCACCACGCGGGCGCCGGTCACCGACAGCGCGGCCCGGTAGATCCGGGTGTACAGGTCGGCGTAGCGGCGTACGTCGGCCAGCTGCTCCGCCGGGAGCGCGTCCTTCGCCAGCCGGGGGATGTGCCGGGTCCGGTCGACGCGGTCCTTCAGTGCCAGCACGTCGTCCCGGTCGACAGCGGCCCAGCCGCCGAACGCCTGGTCGCCGACCTGACGCCAGAACGGGCAGGCGGTGAACCGCTCACCGCAGCCGCACCGCTCGTCGGCGCCGAGCGCCCGCTCCCACAGGTGCACCACCTCGCCGACGGCGCACACGTCGGCGCTCTGCGCCAGCAGCAGCTCCAGCAGCGTGGACCCGCTGCGGCCGAGGCCGCCGACGAAGAGGACCCGCGGCGGCGCCGGATCCGGGGCGCTCATCCGCGACGCCCGACGGCTCGTCGCCGTACCCGGCGGGCCACCAGCTCGTCGATCACCGCGCCGACCCGGGCGACCGCCTCGGCGCGCGGGTCCGGGCGGTTCGGGTCGGCGGCCAGCACGAACCGGTTCGGGTCGGCCAGGCCCTCGTCCAGCGCGGCGAGCAGCTCGGCCTCGGACTCGCACAGCCGCACCATGCCGGCCGCGCCGAGACGGCGGGAGAACAGCTGCTGGTGGTTGTCGACGTGCTCGTCGTGCGACGGGTCGCGGGGCACCACGATCGGCAGGTGGCCGTTGCGCCGCGCCTCGGTGATGGTGGCCGGGCCGCCGTGGCTGACCACGAGCGTCGCCTCCGCCATCGCCCGCTGGAGTTCCTCGTGGCCGAGGAACGGGGTGGCCTCGGGCAGGGCCGGGGTGCGGCTGTGGCCGTACTGGAGGACCAGCCGGACCTCGGGCCGCGCCGCGTGCCAGCGCTCCAGCCAGCCGACCAGCCGGTCGAAGCGGTGCACGTCGGTGCCGACGACGACAAGCACGTACGGCGCCGCGGAGCGCCGGTCCCGCTGCCGGGGGATCACAGGAGGTTCCCCACGACGGTCGCCTCCGGGTACATCCGGCGCTGCTCGTCCCACTGCACGAGCATCGCGGAGAGGAAGGGACGGCAGAGCCGGGCGGTGAGCGTCGCGCTGTCGATCCGGTCGTACACCTCGATGTAGACCGTCGGGATCTTGCGCATCCGGGCCGCCACCACGAACGGCAGGGCGACCCCGGCGCCGGTGGTGACCACCGCGTCGACCTGACGCCGGCGGATCACCTTCAGCGCGAGGAACGCGTTGCGTACCAGGTTCTTGACGTTGCGTGTGGTGGGGTGGTGCGCCCAGACCACGTCCTCACCGGCGAGCAGCGATCGCGCGTCGGGGGTGTCGAACGTTACCCATGCGCGGCGCCGATCCCGGTACCACGGTTCCAGGGCCAGGAGCTGGGCCAGGTGCCCGCCACTGGAACCCACCAGCAGGACCTGCCCCGAGTCCTCGGTTGACCCGCTCACCACAGAGTTCCTCCCGTACGCGGATGACGCGTCCGGATTTTGTGAAAGCCCCTCGGACGCGTCCTGACAACCTACTGGCGCGCCCCTGGGCAACTGAAGGGGCCATTGGACGGATCCTGGCGCGCCGGTCGGCTCACCTCTCGATTCCCGTCGCTGGGATGCCCACCCGCCGGTCACCGTCCAGGTCAGCCCGGTTCGCCCCGCGCCGCCGGGGCGGGCCACCGGAAGAAAGTGAGATGTGTCAGGATTCCGTCACCGCTCCGCACGAGAGCCGTCGGCGACGCCGGCTTATCCGGGGACAGGTCGGGCCCGACACCGGGAAACCCGCCGAATGGTCAGCGCCGATCGGCCATTTCTACGCGGGCTGCCCACACCCGGGCAGGCTTACCGGAACGTGAGCAGACTTTCCCTCGTCGTTCGGATCGGGGACACTCAAGGCCACGGTCAGGTCCAGCTGTGCCGTGGACTGCCCGGCTCGGTCGAAAGGGAGCGACAGACTCTGATGCCCTCACCCCATTTGGCCGAGAGCGACGCCGACGGTCTTGCCCTGATGGCCTACCTGGGCTGGCTGCGCCGCCGCTGGTGGATCCTGCTGCTCGCCGCGGCCCTCGGTCTCGGTGGTGGGCTGGCGCTCAACCAGATCCAGGAGGCGCGCTACACCTCGACCACCTCGCTGCTGGTGCGCCCGCTCGGCTCGGGCGCGGAGAGCAACCCCAACGCCAAGGTCAACCTCGACACCGAGGCCCAGGTGGTCCGCTCGCTGGTCGTGGCCGAGCGGGCCAAGGCGCTGATGAAGGTCGACACCGGTGCCGACCAGCTGGTCAAGTCGGTGACGGTCAAGGTGCCGCCGAACAGCCAGATCCTCCAGGTGGCGTACGAGGGGAACAGCCCCGAGGGCGCCCAGTCGGGCTCGCACGCGTTCGCCCAGGCGTATCTGGACCTGCGCAAGGCCACCGCGCAGAAGGCGCTGGAGAACGAGACGACCGCGCTCAAGCAGCAGATCGCCGAGCTGCAGAAGCAGCTCAGTGCCGTCGCCGGGCGGATTGCGGCGTCGCCGTCGAACTCGCCCGAGCGGGAGCGGGCCGAGGCCGAACGGAGCCTTCTCACCAGCCAGATCACCGGCCTGAACAACCGGCTCAGCCCGCTGGTCTCGGCCGGCTCCGACCCCGGCGAGATCATCTCCGACGCCCGTCTCCCCGACTCGCCCAGCTCACCGAACCGCACGCTCAACCTCGCCAGCGGCATGGGCGCGGGCCTGCTGCTCGGCATCGTGCTGGCGCTGGTGCTGGACCGGCTCGACACCCGGATCCGGCGCGGTCGCGACATCTCCGACCGGGTCGGCCTGCCGCTGCTGCTGGAACTGCCGGTGCGCGCGCCGTCGCTGGCCGTCCTGCCGGCCACCCACCGGGTCTCCCGCGAGCTGGGCCGGCTGCGCAACGTGCTGCTGTCCGCCGTGCCCGAACCGGCGCAGGGCGGGCGCGGTCGCCAGTTGCTGATCTGCGACGCCTCGGCCGGCACCGCCGCCGGATTCGTCGCCGCCAACCTCGCCGCCGCGTACGCCCGTACCGGCCAGCAGGTCGCGCTGATCACCACCAAGCCCGACTCGACGGTGGGCGCCATCACCGGCGTGGCCGAGGGCCGGCACAACCTGGCCTCGGTACTGCGCCGCGACGTACCCCCGCTCAAGGCGCTCGCGCCGGTCCCGGGGCTGGGCCAGCTCCGGGTGCTGGTGCCGGGCGACCTGGACGCGGAGGTCGAGCTGCCGGTCGCCGGTCTGCTGGAGATCCTGCACGAGCTGTCCGCGCGCTTCGACCACGTGATCATCGAGACCGCGCAGCCCACGTTCGCCGTGGAGGCCCAGGCCCTGGGCCGGTACGTCGACGCCGTGATCATGGTGGCCGAGGCGGGCAAGACCCGCAGCGGCGAGATCACCGCCGCCCTGCAGCAGTTCGAGCAGGTGAACGCACCGGTGATCGGTGCCGTGCTGGCCCCGCGCCTGGCCGCCCCGGCGGCCGGCACCGCCCGGCCGGCGTCCTCGGGCGGTTCGGGCACGTCGGGCGGTTCGGGCACGTCGGGCACGCCGAGCACCCCGGTGGCACCGGCGAACCGGCCCAAGCCCCGGCCGAGCCCCGGCCCGTCCGCCGAGTCGACGATGGTGCTGCCGCGCATGCAGTCGTCCCGCCCCGCCCCGGCGAAGCCGGCACCGGGCAAGGCCACCCCGCCGCCGAGCCCCGGCAACCAGGGCATGCCGGGCAAGCCGGTACCGCTCAACGGCACCGGCGGCACGTACCGCTCCCGGGGTGACGGCGACGGCCGCAGCTACGCCCTCGACTCCGGCGAGGACCTGGGGTGAACCGCCGGCAGATGCTCCGCGCCGCCATCGCCCCCGCCGTCGTCCTCGGCGTCGGTACCGGGTGCAGCGAGCCCGAGCCCAAGCCGGGCAAGGTCCAGGTGGTGGACCCGGGCGACGTCACCGCCTCGCCGTCATCGGCCAGTGCCTCGCCGACCCTGCCCACCGGCCCGCTCACCGGTGCGCCGGTGAGCACCCCGGCCGCTGCCACCCGCCAGGCGGTCGCCGTGCCGCTGCGGGTGAGCCCCGCGACCACCCCGGCCGGCCTGGACGCCGCCGACCTGGTCTACGCCGAGTTCGCCGAGTCCGACACGCTGCACCTGACCGCCGTGTTCCACTCCAAGGACGCCGCCAAGATCGGCCCGGTCACCGAGATCCGGCCGGTCGACATCCGGTCGCTCGCCGTGCTGCGCCCGTTCGTCGGCTACGACGGCGGCCCCACCGGCTTCCTCACCCAGTTCGAGAACTCCGACCTCGACGGCGTGACGCCCGACGACGACAGCAAGGTCTTCTCCGGCGACTACACGTCGACCGCCGCACTACTCAAGGCCGCCCCGAAGGGTGGCCAGCCGCCCACCCCGCCGATCGACCACGCCGGCGAGGGCGACGCGCTCGCCATCCGCGACCTCGCGCCGGCCACCGAACTCACCGTCACCGTCTCCGGTGGCCCGCCGATGGTCTGGCGGTACGACCAGGCCAAGTCCGTCTGGGCCACCAAGGTCGGCAAGGTCACCGTGACCGCCGCCTCCGTCATCGTGCTGACGATGGAGTACCGCACGCTGGACGTCCGCAACCCGTCTCCGCGCTCGCTGCCCTCGGCAAACGTCTTCGGTGAGGGCGCGGTGCTGGCGGTCTCCGGGCCGAACAGCGCGAAGGGCCGGTGGCGCAAGCCCGGCCTCAGCATGGTCTGCACGCTCGCCGACACCGGCGGCGATCTCCTGCACCCCCAGCCCGGCAACGCGTGGGTGATCTACGCGCCGACCACCGCCAAGGTCACCGTGAGATGAGCACCGCCACCCCGCCCCGCACCGCGCGCGGGACGGTTCCGGTCGGGGCGGTGTCACCGCCGGACGGGAACCGCCTGCGGCCGGTGACGGTACGGCCGGAGAGCTGGTCGTGGCGGCTGCCGACGGCATGGCCGCTGATCTCGGTCTTCCTGCTGTACCCGCTGTGGTGGGTGCTCGGCGTGTCGAGCTTCGTCTTCGTCATCTTCGCGGTGCCGATGGTGGTGCAGATGCGCAAGCGGGGCCCGATCCGGGTGCCGCCCGGCTTCGGGATCTGGATGGTCCTGCTGCTCTGGGTGTTCCTGTCCGTGCTCACCCTCGACCTCACCGCGCCGAACACGCTGCCCCCCGGTGGCAGCGGCAAGTACATCGGCTGGGGCATCCGGCTCGCCAACTACGTCGCCATGACCGTGACGATGCTCTACGTCTACAACCTGCGGGAGCGGGAACTGTCCCAGCGCCGGATGGTCCGCCTGTTCGGGTTCATGGGCGTGGTCGTGGTGCTCGGCGGCTGGATCGGCTCGCTGTACCCGAACCTCACGTTCGTCGCGCCGCTGCGATTCGTCCTGCCCCAGTCGATCGCCGGTCACCCGTACGTCACCTCGCTCATGGAGATCAAGTTCGCCCAGGTGCAGCAGGTGATCGAGGGGGAGGCCAGCTCGCCCCGCCCGTCCGCGCCGTTCACCTACACGAACTCGTGGGGCCAGAACACCGCCATCCTGCTGGTCTGGCTGATCGTCGGCTGGGTCGTGCTGGGCAAGCCGATGCGCCGGACCGCCGGCGTGGCGATCGCCCTCGCGGCGATCTTCCCGATCGTCTACTCGCTGAACCGGGGCCTCTGGATCGGTCTCGGCATCGCCGCCGCGTACGTCGCGCTGCGGCTCGCGCTGCGCGGCCGGATGGTGGTGCTCGGCGGGCTCGCCCTGGCGGTCGGGCTGATCGGGGTGCTGATCGTCGCCACACCGCTCGGCCGCACCTTCGACGAACGCCTCCAGAACGGCCACAGCGACGACATCCGGACCACCCTGTCCCAGGGCGCGGTCACCGCGGCGAACCATTCGCCGATCCTCGGGTACGGCGGCAACCGGGCGCTGATCGGCAGCAACCGGTCCATCGCCATCGGCAAGTCCGAGGACTGCAAACAGTGCGGCAACCGGGAACTCGGCAGCAACGGCCAGGTCTGGGCGCTGCTCGTCGGGCAGGGCTGGGTCGGCGCGATCTGCTACAACGCCTTCTTCATCTACTGCATCTGGCGCTACCGCCGCGACCACAGCGCGGTCGGCATCGCCGGCACGCTCGTGCTCATCCTCATGCTCTTCTTCCAGTTCACCTACGGTGCGATGGAAGCGACACTCGCCTACGCCCTGATCACTGTCGCCCTGCTGGCCCGCAACGACCGGATACGCCGGTCGCTCGCGCCGGCGCCACCCCAGGGCACGATCGCCGGGCTACGGGCCCGACTGGAAAAGACCGGTGACAGCTGATGGTGTTCCGCGTACCCCCGGACGGCGACGGCCGCGCCGCGTACCTCGGTGAACTGGCCGGGCTGATCTGGCCCGCACCGGCCGAGCCCAGCCTGCGCCGCGGCGGCGCCGGCTGGGTGGTGGTGCCCTCGGCGTCCCGCCCCCGGCTGCTCGTGCCGACCGGCTCGGGCCGGGCGGCGGCGAGCGCGGTCCGGCACTCCACCGAGGCGGTCGGCCGCAAGGCCAAGCTGGTCCGGCAGGGTCTGTCCACCGCGTTCCGGCTCGGGCTGGGCCCGCTGGTGTTCCGCGACCGGCTGGTGGTCGACGGCGGCGGGCTGGACGCGTACCTGACCGAGGTGCTCGGCGAGCCAGCGCTGGTGAGCCTGCACATCGGGCCGGCCCGGGCGAACCGCAAGCCGGTGCTGCAACTGCTCGCCCCGGACGGCCGGGCCCTCGGGTACGCCAAGCTCGGCGTCGACCCGCTGACTCGCGCGCTGGTGCACGCCGAGGCGGACGCGCTGCGCCGCCTCGCCGAGGTGCCGCTCGGCCCGGTGGTGCTGGCCGGGGTACGCCATCACGGCGACTGGCACGGCCACGCGCTGCTCGTGCAGGAGGCGCTGCCGGTGCGGCTGCCCCGGGCCGCCCCGGCCGCCGCGGAGGCGGCCGAACGCGCCGCGATGGTGGCGGTCGCGGGCTGTCTCGGCGTACGCCGGCAGTCGTGGGCGGCAAGCGGGCACGCGGCCCGGCTCACCGCCGCGGTGGACGCGCTCGGGCCCCGGCCGGAGGCCGGGCGGCTGCGCGCGGCGCTGAAGTCCGTCGCGGACGCCGACCCGGTGGTGGCCTTCGGCGCCTGGCACGGGGACTGGAACGGCGGCAACAGCGCGGTGCTGGCCGACGGCCGGGTGTTGGTCTGGGACTGGGAACGGTTCGAGGCGGACGTGCCGGCCGGGTACGACGCGCTGCACCTGGCGGTGCAGGGCGCGATGAGCCACGACGGGGTGGAGCCGGTCGAGGCGGCCCGCGCGCTGATCGCCGGCGCCGGGGCCACCCTGGCGCCGTTCGACCAGACCGGTGGGGGCGCCGATCTGGTCGCCGTGCTCTACCTGGTGGAGCTGGCGGCGCGCTACCTGCGGGACCGGCAGGCGGAGGCGGGTGCGCGACTGGGGCATGTCGACACCTGGCTGCTGCCCGCCGTCGAGGAACACCTGGCCCGCCGGGCCGGGTGAGAGTGAGGAGTGGGGACGTGACGCTGGCCAAGGAGCAGGCGCTCCGCGCGGTGAAGTCGGTGAGCCGGACGGTCGGCCGGCTGACCGCCGGTTCGCGGATGGTGCCGGGATTCCTGATCGTGGGGGCGCAGCGCTGCGGCACCACCTCGCTGTTCAAGACGCTGTCGCAGCATCCCGGTGTGCTGCCGCCCGCGTACCACAAGGGCGTGCACTACTTCGACATGGACTACCACCGGGGGATGAGCTGGTATCTCGGGCACTTCCCCACCACCGGCAAGGCCGAGGCGGTGAAGGCCCAGATCGGGGTACGCGGGATCACCGGCGAGTCCAGCCCGTACTACATGTTCCACCCGCTGGCCGGGCAGCGCATCGCCCGCGACCTGCCCTCGGTGAAGCTGCTCGTGCTGCTGCGTGACCCGGTGGAGCGCGCCTACTCCGCGCACTCGCACGAGCTGGCCCGCGGCTACGAGACCGAGACGGACTTCGAGCGGGCGCTCGCGCTGGAGGAGTCCCGTACGGCGGGCGAGCGGGAGCGGATGATCAGCTCCGCGTCGTACGCCAGCGAGCACCTCCAGCACAACGCGTACCTGGCCCGGGGCCGCTACATCGAGCAGCTGGAGCGCCTGGAGGCGCTGGTCGGCCGGGACCGCATGCACGTCATCGACAGCGACGACTTCTTCGCCGACCCGCGCCCCTCCTTCGACGCGGTCTGCGACTTCCTCGGGCTGCCCCGCTGGGCGGACATCGCGTTCGGCAAGCACAACTCCCGGTCCCGTTCGCCCATGTCGGCGGAGCTGCGGACCCGGCTGGAGGACCACTTCGCGCCGTACGACGAGCGGCTGGCGACGTGGTGGGGACGCGTGCCGTCGTGGCGGCGGTGACGCGGGCGGACGCCGGCGGCACCCCGACGCTCACCGCACCGCCCCCCGGTCCGGGCGCGGGGCTGGGCGGCGCGGCCCGGCAGGGCTTCGCCAACCTGGTCGGGGTCGGGCTTGCCGCCGTCGCCGGCTTCGGCCTGAACATCGTCATCGCCCGCGGCTGGTCGGTCCGCGAGGCGGGCATGTTCTTCGCCGCCACCAGCGCGTTCATGATCGCCGCGTCGGCGGCGCGGCTCGGCACCGACGTCGGCACCGTCTACTTCGTCAGCCGCCAGCGCACGCTCGACCGCCGCGACCAGATCCGGGGCACCATCCTGGTCGGGTTGCTGCCGGTGCTCGTGGTCGGCACGCTGCTCGGGCTGGCCGGCTGGCTGGCCGCGCCGGCCCTGGCCCGGGCCACCATGCCGGAGGCCGGGCCGGAGGCGGTGACCGCGCTGCGCATCCTGCTGGCGTTCGTGCCGCTGGCCGCGCTCAACGACTACGCGCTCGCCGCCTGCCGCGGCTTCGGCCAGATGCGCCCGCTGCTGACTGTGGAGCGGCTCGGCCGCACGCTGGTGCAGTTCCTGGCCGTGGCGGTGGCCGCCTGGCTCGGGCTGTCCGCCACCGTCGCGCTGCCGCTGGCCTGGGTGGTGCCGTACCTGATCGCCGCGGTGGTCGCGCTGTTCTGGCTGAGCCGGCTGGTCGGCCGGGCCGGGCGGCAGGTGACCCGGCCGGTGCCGGCGCGTGAGCTGGCCGGGCCGTTCTGGCGGTTCACCGGGCCCCGTGCGGTCAGCAGCCTGGCCGCGATCGTGGTGCAGCGCCTGGACATCGTGCTGCTCAGCGCGTTGCGCGGACCGGCGGACGCGGCGATCTACACGGCCGCGACCCGGTTCCTGGCGCTGGGTCAGCTCTCCAGCGTCGCGCTGTCCAGCTCGGTGCAGCACCGGCTGGCCGCCGCGTTCGCCCGTAACGACCGGGCCGAGGCGGGTCAGCTCTACCAGGTCGCCACCGGCTGGCTCGTGATCCTCTCCTGGCCCGCGTACCTGATCTTCGCGGCGTTCGCCACGCCGATGCTGGCACTGTTCGGGGCCGGCTACGCCGACGGCCGCCGGGTCGTGGTGCTGCTGGCGCTGACCATGCTGCTGGCCACCGGGTGCGGCATGGTCGACATGGTGCTCAACATGGCCGGGCGCACCGCGTGGACGTTCTACAACGCGATGACCGGCACCGTGCTCAACGTGGTCGGCAACCTGGTGCTCATCCCGCGTTACGGCATCCTCGGCGCGGCCCTGGCCTGGACCGTCTCGATCCTGGTCACCAACCTGGTGCCGCTGACCCAGCTCTGGTGGTCGATGCGGCTGCACCCGTTCGGCGCCGGCACCCGGGCCGCGATGGCGCTGGCGGTGGTCACGCTGGGCCTGCCGCTCGGCGTGGCGACGTTGCTCGGCGCCGGTTCGCTCGTGCTCGCGCTGGTCACGGCCGCCGGGCTGGTCGCGTACGCGGCGGGTGTCTGGCGCTGGCGGCGCACCCTGAACCTCGACGCGCTGCGGTCCCTGCGCCGTGGCCGTAACCGGGCCGGGGCGGACCCGGCCGCCCAGTCCTGACCGATCCTGCGCACCGATGGGACCTTCGATGACAAGCGACTCCCCCGCCCCGCACTCCGGCCTGTCCACCGTGAAGGCCGCGAAGCTCGCCGCGGTCGGTCTGCTGGCGGACCGCAAGGAACGCCGCGAGCTGGAGCGGCCGGTCGAGGGGGGCGGCCGCCGGCTCACCCTGAAGGTGGAGCGTCCGATCTTCATCCTGGGCGCCCCGCGCTCCGGCACCACGTTCCTCGGCAGTTGCGTCGGCGCGCTGCCGGACGTGTCGTACCACTTCGAACCGCGCCTGACCAAGGCCGTCGCCCGCTGTGTCTACGAGGGAAGCTGGACGCCGCAGCGGGCGGCCCGCTACTTCCGCGGGTACTACGGCGCGCTGCTCGCCGCCTCCGGGCACGGCGGGCTGCGGTTCGCCGAGAAGGACCCGGAGAACTGCTTCATCGTGCCGTTCCTGACCGAGGTCTTCCCGGACGCGGTCTTCCTGCACGTCTACCGGGACGGGCGGGACGTGGCGGTGTCGCACGCCGAGCAGCCCTGGCTGAACGCCGCGTCCACCGGTACCGGCCGCAGCGGCCGGGGCGGTACGCCGTGGGGCGCCGCGCCCCGGTTCTGGGTGGAGCCGGAGCGGCGCGAGGAGTTCACGCAGGTCTCCGACCTGGGCCGGTCGGCCTGGATGTGGCGGCGGTTCACCAGCAGCGCGCTGACCCAGCTCGCCGAGCTGCCCGCGGAGCGGGTGCGGCACCTGCGGTACGAGGACATCGTCACCCGCCCGGCCGAGGCGGCCGAGGTCGTGGCCGACTTCCTGGAGGTCGGTGATCCGGCCGGGCGGGAGGCGCTGCACGCCCGCTTCGCCAAGGCGCGGCCGGGTTCGGTGGGCCGCTGGCGGCAGCGACTGACCGAAAAGGATCTGGACGATGTGATGGCTCAGGCCGGGCCGCTGCTGACGCGACTCGGCTACCCCGCCTGAGCGCCGCGTCACAGGTAGAGTGCCAGAGGTCGCCCGCCCGGCCCGGCGTGCCTCTCCGCCCACGCGGATCCGTCAGGGCCCCCATACCGTGGCCGGCGACCGTCCTGGGGAGAGGTTGCGGTGGTACGACGGTTACGACTGACGATGGCTGCCGTGCTGGGCCTGGCCTTTCTGGCCCCGGCCGTGGCGGCCTGTGACATCGGCTCGGAGCGATCCGACGAGACGGCGACGGCGGTGCCGCCCCCGCCGACCGTGACACCGCGGACCGCTCCGGTCCGCACCACCGGGTGGGGGCCGGAGCCGCCGGAGAAGGGGGCCTGGCTCGGCACCTGGGTCAAGCCGCAGTACCACAACGCCAGCGGGCGGGCCGCCGCGTTCGACGCGTTCAACCAGGCGGCCGGCGGCAAGCTCGCCATCGCGCACATGTTCCACGAGTGGAACGAGCCGTTCCCGAGCGCCACCGAGAAGTTGTTCCAGTCCCGGGGCAAGCTCCAGATGATCTCGTGGCAGGGCACCGACACCCGGTCCACAGTCAGCGGCGTCTACGACGCGCTGATCCGGGAACGCGCGAAGGACGTCAAGGAGTTCGGCGTTCCGGTGCTGCTGCGCTACCGGTGGGAGATGGACCGGCCGAACCTGGCCGCGAGCATGCACTCGCCGGAGGACTACGTCGCCGCCTGGAAGCACGTCCGCGGCATCTTCGCCGAGATGGGCGTCACCAACGCCGGGTGGGTGTGGTGCCCGCACGCGGACGGGTTCGCCGAGCCGCAGCGCCGGGCCGCCGCCTACTACCCGGGCGACGACCAGGTCGACTGGCTCTGCGCGGACGTCTATCCCAGTCCGGAGTGGAACAGCTTCTCCAACCGGATGGACCACTTCATGGCGTTCGCCAAGAAGCACCCGCGACCGGTCATCATCGGCGAGTACGGCCTGACCCAGGAGGGGCGGCCGGGCCAGCGGGCCGAGTGGATGCGCGAGGTCGGGCCGTACCTGAAGAAGCACCCGCAGATCAAGGCGGCGGTCTACTTCGCGGCCCGGCAGACGGAGAAGCCCATCTACGACAGCACGTTCGGCAACGACCCGGAGAGCGAGCAGGTCTTCCGGGAGATGGCGACCGATCCGTACTTCCAGCCACCGATGCCCGACCTGAGCGTTTCCTCAGGAACACCCTCCGTGTCCGAGGACTGATCGTCGCTCGTCTTTTCGTGTGACCCGGGCCCTTTCCTCGGTCAAAAAGGCCGAACCCGGGTGGACGGGCGACGGCCGAATGCGAGAAGGTATTGCTCTCACGTCTGCGGTCGGTCGAGTGACGCCCCGCCTCATGTCGGCACCGACCACGATCGCAGCGCCTCCGACGTTTCCCCCCGGAGTAGCCTGTGGCTTCCTCGATCCTGAGACACCGCTCGGTGTCCGCATTCGGCGCTGCCGTGCTCGGCATCGCCACCTTGTTCACACCGGTGCCGGCGCTGGCCGCACCGGCTGCGGCGCCCGCGCCCGACCACAGCACGCTGGTCGGCGAGGTGCCGTCGGACAAGACGCCGAACATCAACGACGGCAACGTCGTGGCCATCCACGACGCCGGCAGCAAGGTGATCGTCGGCGGCTCGTTCACCAACGCGCAGAACCGGGGCTCCTCACCCACCCCGGTCGACCGCCGCGGACTGCTCGCCTTCGACAAGGCGACCGGCAAGATCGACAACGCGTTCGCGCCGGTGCTGGACAACGACGTCACCGCGATCATCGCCGGGCCGACCCCCGGCACGGTGTACGTCGCCGGCAAGTTCAACAAGGTCGGCGACAAGAACTTCCGCAAGCTGGTGCTGCTGAACGTCGCCGACGGCACCCCCGTCGAGGGGTTCAAGGGCCCGGCGTTCAACGGCACGGTGAACGACATCGCGCTCGTCGACGGTCACCTGCTTGTCGGCGGCATCTTCACCACGGCGACCGCGACGATCAACCGCAACGGGCTGGCCTCGCTGAACCCGACCACCGGCGCGGTGGACGAATACCTCACCGTGGCGCTGACCGAGAACCACAACTGGACCCCGACCAACAACGGCGCCTCGGCCGGTGTCGGCGTGGAGAAGCTCTCCGTCTCCCCCGACGGCAAGCACCTCGTGGTGATCGGCAACTTCAAGAAGGCCGACGGCGTCGTGCACGACCAGATCGTGCGGATCAACCTCGGTGAGAGCTCCGCGACCGTCTCCGACTGGAACACCGACGGCTACTCCGCGGCCTGCAAGTACACCGCGTTCGACTCGTGGGTGCGCGACGTCCAGTTCTCCCCGGACAGCAAGTACTTCGTGGTGGTCACCACCGGCGCGTCGTACCCGGGCACGCTCTGCGACTCCGCCGCCCGCTGGGAGACCTCCGCCACCGGCGCCGGCCAGAAGCCGACCTGGACGAACTTCAGCGGCGGCGACACGTTCCTCTCGGTCGGCATCAGCGAGAAGGCCATCTACGTCGGCGGTCACTTCCGCTGGTCGAACAACCCGCTCGCCCGTGACAAGGCCGGACCGGGCGCGGTGCCGCGGGCCAGCATCGCCGCGCTCGACCCGGTGAGCGGCCTGCCGCTGTCCTGGAACCCGGGCCGCCACCCGCGCGGCTACGGCGTCACCGAGATGCTGGTGACGCAGGAGGGCCTCTGGCTCGGCAGCGACCAGGAGTACATCGGCAACTTCGACTACCAGCGCAAGCGGATCGCCTTCTTCCCGCTGGACGGGGGCAACACCCCGCACTCGACCAGCACCAAGGGCCTTCCCGGCAACGTCTACCAGGCCGGTCGTGCGGCGCAGACCGAGGTGCTCTACCGGGTCAACGCCGGTGGCCCGGCCATCCCGGCGACCGACGGCGGGCCGGACTGGGCCGCCGACAGCGCCACCGAGCCCAGCCCGTACCACAACACGGGCAACCAGGTCACCAGCTACACCACGAACGCGACGTTCGACCCCACCGTGCCGGCGAGCACGCCGGCCACGCTGTTCAACACCGAGCGGTGGGACGAGGCGACCGCGCCGGACATGCAGTGGGACATCCCGGTCGCCGCAGGCACCCGGGTCGACGTCCGCATCTATATGGCCAACCGCTGGTCCGGCACGAGCAAGCCGGGCGCCCGCAAGTTCGACGTCAGCATCGACGGCGTCCTCAAGCTGAACGACTTCGACCCGGTCGTCGCCGCCGGCGGAACCGACCGCGGCACCATGCAGTCCATCTCGGTGGTCAGCGACGGCGTCGTCGACATCGACTTCGGCCGGGTGCTGCAGAACCCGCTGCTGCACGGCATCGAGATCGTCAAGACCGCGCCCACGCCGGACGCCTCCGACGTGCTCTACCGGGTCAACGCGGGCGGCGACCAGCTCGCCGCGCCGAGCGGCCCGGCCTGGGCCGCGGACACCGCCGCCGCGCCGAGCACCTACCACAACGCCGGCAACCAGGTGACCAGCTACACCACGAACGCCACGCTCGACGGCACGGTGCCGTCGGGTACGCCGGTCGAGTTGTTCAACGCGGAGCGGTGGGACGAGTCGCCCGCGCCGGACATGCAGTGGGACTTCCCGGTCCCGGCCGGCACGCCGGTGCAGGTGCGCCTCTACCTGGCCAACCGCTGGTCGGGCACCGCCACCGCCGGCAAGCGCAAGTTCAACGTGTCGATCGACGGCGTGGTCAAGCTGAGCAACTTCGACCCGATCGCCGCGATCGGCGCCACCAACCGGGGCACCATGCGCGCGTTCCCGGTCACCAGTGACGGCAACATCGACATCGACTTCGGTCGCGTCCTGGAGAACCCGCTGGTGCAGGGCATCGAGATCGTCAAGCTGCCCCCGGTGCCGCCGGCCACCACCGTCGACAGCATCACCAAGCGGACGTACGACGGCGCCACCTCGGTCGGCAACGCGATGTCGGTGCCGAACGGCGACAACACCGGCTGGTCGAACATCAAGGGCGCGTTCTGGGTCGGCGGTGACCTGTTCTACGGCGTCGGCGGCGACCTCTACAAGCGCTCGTTCGACGGCAACGAGTTCGGCACCCCGAAGAAGCTGGACCCGTACCACGACGCCAAGTGGGACCTGGTCGTCACCGGCTCCGCGCCGGAGGGCTCCACCTACGCCGGCATGACCGGCAACTTCTCCGCGGAACTGCCGAACGTGACCGCGATGTTCTACTCCAGCGGCCGGATCTACTACTCGCTGGCCGGTCAGAGCACGCTGTTCTGGCGCGGCTTCACGCCGGACACCGGCACCGTCGGCGCCGAGCGCAACACGGTCACCGGCACCACCGCCTTCGCCGACGCGGGCGGCCTGTTCCTGGACGGCGACACGCTCTACGTCGTCTCCCGGAGCACCGGCACCCTGTCCACGATGGCGTGGTCCGACGGCGTGCCGACCGGCTCCGCCACGGTGCGCAGCGGTCCGAGCGTCGACGACGTGGACTGGCGCGGCACCTCGGTCTTCGTCGGCCCCTGACGGGCGGCACGACCGAAACGGAACAGATACGACGATGGCCCGGCCGATATCGGCCGGGCCATCGCCCTTTCTCCGGCGTCGTACGCGCCGGGTGGATCAGGTACGGGTCGGTGCGTGCTCACCCGCCCAGACCCGCATCAGGTCCCGTACCGAGATCACTCCCGCCACCTCCCGGCCGTCGAGCACGACCAGGTGACGGAACCCGCCGCGGGCCATCGCCGCGGCTGCCTCCTCGACCGTCCAGTCCGGGCCGGCGTAGACGACGTCCCAGGTCAGGTGTGCCCCGGTGCGCTCGACATCCGGGTCGAGCCCGGCGCCGATCGCCTTCAGCACATCGCGTTCGGTCATGATCCCCACTCCCTCGGAGTCCGGGTCGATCACGACCGCCGACCCGACACCGCGGGCCGACATCATCCGGGCCGCCTGCCGGAGCGTGTGCTCCGGCCCGACCACCAGTACCTCGCTGGACATCGCTTCCCGTACCTGCATCACACATCACCCCTGTGGGACGGCGACTGAGTACGGACATGGTGGGCCATCGATGCGTACCGGGACAAGAACGGGCATCGCCGGAGACGGCCCGGATGGCTACTGTCGGAGGGTGCCCACCGAGCCCCTCCGCTGCGCCGGCGCGCTGATCGTCGACGACGACGGCCGCATCTTCATCCAACGCCGATCCCCCGACCGACGCCTCTTCCCGAACTGCTGGGACATCGTCGGCGGCCATCTCGAACCGGGCGAGGAGATCGACGACGCGCTGCGCCGGGAGGTCACCGAGGAGACCGGCTGGGCCGTGTCGCACGTGCTCGGCCTGGTCGGCGAATACCGATACACCGCCGACGACGGGCTGACCCGGGTGGAGACCGACTTCCTGATCCGGGTGGACGGCGACCTGAGCCGGCCCCGGCTGGAGGCCGGCAAGCACACCGAGTTCCGCTGGCTGGCGGAGTCGGAGATCGCGCTGCTCGACGAGCACCGGGACGTCAACGACGGGCTGATCCGGAGGATCGCGGAGGACGGCTTCGCGGCGCTGCGCTCGATCGGTCTGACGGGCTGAACCACTGCCGCTCCGCGCCCGGCGATATCCTCGCCGGGTGGAATCCGGTCGAGAAGAGGAGCGTGTCGGCATGATCGGGATGGTGCTCGCCGCGGGAGCGGGGCGCCGGCTGCGGCCGTACACCGACACCCTGCCCAAGGCCCTGGTGCCGGTCGACGGGGAGACCACCATCCTCGACATCGCGCTGCGCAACCTCGCCGAGGTGGGGCTGAACGAGGTCGTGATCGTGGTCGGCTACGCGGCCGACGCGGTGCGGCAGCGCCAGGCCGCCCTGGAGGAGAAGTACGGCGTCACGATCACGCTGGTCCACAACGACAAGGCCGAGGAGTGGAACAACGCGTACTCGCTCTGGCTGGCGCGGGAGCACTTCTCCCGTGGCGTGCTGCTCGTCAACGGCGACACCGTGCATCCGGTCAGCGTGGAGAAGACGCTGCTGGCCGAGCGCGGCCCGGGCATCCTGCTCGCCGTGGACACGCTCAAGCCGCTGGCCGAGGAGGAGATGAAGACCACCTTCGACGCCGCCGGTCAGCTCACCCGCATCACCAAGCTGATGGACCCGGGCGAGGCGTACGGCGAGTACATCGGCGCGACGCTGATCGAGCCGCAGGTGGCGGTGCCGCTCGCGGACGCGCTGGAGGCGACCTGGCGGCGCGACCCCAACCTCTACTACGAGGACGGCTACCAGGAGTTCGCCGAGCGCGGCGGCGAGGTGCGGGCGGCCCCGATCGGTGACGTCTCCTGGGTCGAGGTCGACAACCACGCCGATCTGGCCCGGGCGCGGGAGATCGCGTGCCGCTACTAGCCCGCAGCGTCCTCACCCCGCTGCACATCGACGTGCGGCGGGGCGCGGTGGCCGACCTGGCGGCGATCCTCTCCGACGGGCGGATCTCCGCCGGTGGCGACGTCGCCGTGGTGGTCGGGCCGGGTCAGGGCGAGCGGATCGCCGAGCTGATCCGCCCGTCGCTGCGCTCGGCTGACGTGTTCACGGTGGCCGGGGGCACGCTCGACGCCGCCGACGACCTGGGGGCGAAGCTGCGCACCCGGTCGTACGACGCGGTGGTCGGCATCGGCGGCGGCAAGACGATCGACGTGGCCAAGTACGCCGCGACCCGGCGTGGGCTGCCGATGGTCTCGGTGGCCACGAGCCTCGCCAACGACGGCATCGCCTCCCCGGTGGCGAGCCTGATCACCGAGGGCCTGAAGGGGTCCTACGGGGTGCACATCCCGATCGCCGTGATCGTCGACCTGGACTTCGTGGAGGCCGGGCCGGAGCGGCACAACCGGGCCGGCATCGGCGACGTGGTCAGCAACATCAGCGCCCTGGCGGACTGGGAACTGGCCCGGCGGGTCCGCGGTGAGCGGGTCGACGGGCTGGCCGCCTCGCTGTCGCGCGCAGGCGCCGAGGCGGTGCTCAACCACCCGGGTGACATGAACGACGACGGCTTCGTCACGGTGCTCGCCGACGCGCTGATCTCCAGTGGCCTGGCGATGGCGATCGAGGGCACCAGCCGGCCGTGCAGCGGCGGCTGCCACGAGATCATGCACGCGATCGACGCGCTGTTCCCCGGCACCGCCTCGCACGGCGAGCTGGCCGGGCTCGGCGCGCTGTTCTGCACGTTCCTGCGCGGCGACGAGCGCCGGTTCGCCGAGATGGCGGCCTGCCTGACCCGGCACGGGCTGCCCCGGCTGCCCGCCGAGGTGGAGCTGACCGACGACCAGTTCGTCGAGGCGGTGCAGTTCGCGCCGGCCACCCGGCCGGACCGCTACACCATCCTCGAACACCTCGCGATGTCCGCTACCGAGACGCGGGAGCGGCTGGCAGACTACGCCGGTGCCCTCCGCGACCACATTGGCTGAGCCCCGTCCCACCGTCGCCGACTTCCACCGGGTCAACCGGGGAGGCGGCCTGTTCAGCGAGTCGATCAGCCAGTGGATCGGGGCGGCCTTCGCACTCGCCGCCCAGCGTCTGGGGCTGCGCCCGACCGCGCTGACGCTGACCAACCTGGTGCTGGGGCTGGCCGCCTCGGTCACCGTGGTGACGCTCGCCGACGACGTGGCCGCCGGCACCGTACCGGCCTGGGCGGTCGGGCTGTTCGCGCTGGTCGCGTGGCAGATCGCGTACGCGCTGGACTGCGCCGACGGGCAGCTCGCCCGGGTGACCGGTCAGGGCAGCGCGGCCGGCGCCCGGATCGACGTGCTCTGCGACGTGGCCGCCCAGATCGCGCTGGTGGCCGCCATCGGCGCGACAGCCGTGGCGCAGCGCCCGTCCACGCCGGTGTGGCTGGTGGCGGTGTTCGCCGGCACCTGGATGGTCAACCTGGTGACGTCGGTGATGCAGTCCGGGCCGAACGCGGCGAGCATGGTCACCTCGACCTCGCTCCCGGTGCGCCTGGTGAAGCTGGTCCGCGACTACGGCGCGGTGATCTTCGTGGCCGGCCTGGTGCTGGCCTTCGCGCCCGCGCTGGCGTTCTGGGTGATGGTCGCGTTCACCGTCGTGAACGGCGGCTTCCTACTGGCGAGCATCGCCTTCTCCGCCCGCGCCTCCCTGCGGTAAGGAAGGGCCCCTTCTTAACGCCTCGTGCATTGAAAGGGGCCCTTCCTAACACCTGGGGTCAGCGCGCGGCACGGCCTCCGGCCAGGCCGGCGTAGATGTCGATCAGGCGCTTGGTGATCACGTCGGGGTGGAAGGTGCGCTCGTAGCGGGACCGGGCCGGACCGGCGAGCGTCCCCGCCTCGGCGGCGGCCAGCGGCAGCGCGGCGGCCAGCGCCTCGACCTCCGGCGCCACCACCCAACCCGCCTCGCCGCGCTGCACCCCGGACGGCAACGCGACAGGCCCGTCGCCCGGCGCGGCGGTGGCCACCTCGGCCGGGCCGGTGCCGGCGGGCTCACGCGGGCCGTCCGCGCCCACCAGGTACGGGATGCCGCCGAGCGCGGTGCCGAGCACCGGCCGCCCGGACGCCAGCGCCTCGATGATCACGGTGGGCAGCACGTCGTGCCAGGTGGAGGTGGCCAGCACCACGGAGCTGTCGGCCAGCGCCGCGCGTACCCCGGGGCGGTCGAGCTGGCCCAGGTAGAGCACGTCGGGCCGTTCGGCGGCGGCCGCCTCGGCGAGCGGACGCAGCTCGCCGTCACCGGCGATGCGCAGCGGGCCGAGCGCGCCCACCGGGTGCCGCCGCCACGCCGCGAGCAGCAGGTCAAGGCCCTTCTCCGGGCTGAGCCGCCCCATGAAGAGGAAGCCGTTCCCGGCCGGCGCCGGGGTGCCCGGATCGGGCACCGCGTTCGGCTTGACCACGATCCGCTCGTCCGGGATGCCGTAGTCGCGCAGATGATCAGCCACAGCCGTGGTGAGCGCGATGTACCGGTCCACCGACTTCCAGGTGGGGCGGTGCACGGCGAGCGTGGTCGCCATCAGCGCGCTCTGCGCCCGCGAGTTGCGGTAACAGCGGTGCACGATCGCCGGCACGCCCAGCGCCCGGCCCCGGCAGTCCTGGCAGATCACGCCGTCGCGGAAGTACAGGCCCGAGGAGCAGACCTGCCGGTAGTTGTGCACGGTCTGCACCACCGGCACCCCGCGCTTGTGCGCGGTCCGCACCACCCAGGGCGAGAGCAGAGGGTACGGGTTGTGCAGGTGCAACACGTCCGGCCGGTGCTCGGTCAGCAGGCGGTCGAGGTCGTGCTGGGCCTTGGGTGCCCAGATCGGCGAGATCGGCAGCAGCGCCTTGGCCGGCTTGGACATCGACGGGATCTCGTCCGAGCTGCGCAGGAACGGCAGCACCTCCACGCCGGCGGCGGTGAGCTGGGCGATCTCCGCGTCGACGATGGTGTTCTCGCCGGAGGGCTGGGCTTCCCGGTACCGGTTGTGCGCCACCACGATTCTCACGGGAAAGAAGGCTACCGTTGGACCGTGCCCGAACTTCCGGAGGTGGAAGCGCTCGCCGGTTACCTGCGCGAGCGTGCGGTGGGCCGCCGCGTCGAGCGGTTCGAGGTCGCCGCGATCAGCGCGCTGAAGACGTACGACCCGCCGCCGAGCGCGGTCGCCGCCCGTACCGTCACCGGCGCGGGCCGGTACGGCAAGTTCCTGGACGTCCGGTTCGACGAGGGACTGCACCTGGTGGTCCACCTGGCCCGGGCGGGCTGGCTGCACTACCGGGAGGCGTTCCCGTCGGCGGCCCCGCTGCGGCCCGGCAAGGGCCCGATCGCGGTGCGCGTACGCCTCGACGACGGCTCCGGTTTCGACCTGACCGAGGCCGGCACCCAGAAGAAGCTGGCCGCCTACCTGGTCACCGACCCGGCGCAGGTGCCGGGTGTGGCGAAGCTCGGGCCGGACGCGCTGGAGGCGGATCTCCCGACCTTCGCCGAGCGGCTGCGTAGCCGTAAGGGCCAGGTGAAGGGCGTACTGACCGACCAGTCGGTGCTGGCCGGGGTCGGTAACGCGTACTCCGACGAGATCCTGCACGCGGCGCGGCTCTCGCCGTTCGCGATCACCGACCGGCTCACCGACGACCAGCTCGCCGGCCTGCACGCGGCGACGCGCACGGTCCTCGGCGACGCGGTGCGCCGGTCGATGGGGCAACGGGCCGCGGAGCTGAAGGGCGAGAAACGCTCGGGCCTCAAGGTGCACGCCCGGAAAGGGCTGCCGTGTCCGGTCTGCGGCGACACGGTGCGGGAGGTGTCGTTCGCCGATTCGAGCCTCCAGTACTGCCCCACCTGTCAGACCGGCGGCAAGCCGCTGGCTGACCGAAGGTTGTCCCGGCTCGTACGGTGAGTAACCGGATTCGCCGGTTACCGAGCGGAATCGACCGGCGATCGCTGAAGGTCCGGTCCGCCCCTCTACCTGAGCCGTCATCCATCGGTATAGTGGCTCGGTCCCCGGCTTCACAACTGATTCGGAGCCGGCCAGATCTCACCGAGCACCAGCGGAACGGCTTCCTCGCGGGGGCCGGTCCGGGCCGGGCCCGCGTGGGAGACTGGGACGGTGAGCGACCCGGGCCCTCACGCCGAGTGAGGACGCGGGTCATGCGGGAGGACATGGGTTGAGGTGACGACAAGCCTCCAGCGCCCGGTAACCGACAGAGGCCGGAGCAAGAGCGTGCGGCACGTCGACAGCTTTGAGATCCAGCCGCCGACTCCGCCGTCGCACAACGGCGTACCGCGGTCGGCGTGGGCCCGCGCCCGCCGGCGGGTGTCCCGGTGGCACCGGCCCTACATCGCCCTCCTGCTGCTGCTCGACTTCGGTGCGGCCGCCCTGGCCAGCTTCCTGGCCGTGCAGATCTTCGAGCAGGCCGCCTCCGGCTTCCGGGACGCGCCCGAGGCGTGGTTCTACACCGTGGCGTTCGTGCTCCTACCGCTCGGCTGGGTGCTCATCCTCTGGGGCAACCGGGCCTACGACCGCCGCTACCTCGGTCTCGGCCCGGACGAGTACAAGCGGGTGATCCGGGCCGGCGTGGCGGTCGCCGCGACGGTCTCCTTCCTCGCCTTCGCCACGAAGACCACCCTGTCCCGGTGGACGGTCGGCTTCGCGCTGCTCGGCGCCCTGCTGCTGATCCTGCTCGTCCGCATGATCGCCCGGGCCTGCCTGCACGCGCTGCGCCGCCGCGCCGGCCACGCCGGGCACCGGATGGTGCTCGTCGGCACGCTGCCGGAGTGCCTGGAGGTCTACTCCACAGTCACCCGGAACCCGTCCGTCGGCCTGGTGCCGGTGGCCATCCACCTCACCGACGGGTACGCCGCCGCGCGCGGCCTGGAGACCCCGGTGCCGGTGTACGCGGGCCGGGACGTCCTCGCCCTGGTGCGTGAGGTCGGCGGCGACACCATCGCGGTCTGCGGCTCGGCCAGCGCCGAGCCGGGCGAGTTGCGCCGCCTGGCCTGGCAGCTGGAGGGCTCCGGCGTCGACCTGGTGGTCGCACCCCAGCTCACCGACATCGCCGGTCCCCGGGTGCACATCCGCCCGATCGAGGGCCTGCCGCTGCTGCACGTCGAGGAGCCGACCCTGTCCGGGCCGGCGCTGCTGGCCAAGAACCTGATGGACCGGGTCGCCGCCGGGCTCGGCCTGCTGCTGCTGGTCCCGCTCTTCGTGGCCGTCGCCGTCGCCATCCGGATCTCCGACCCCGGGCCGGTCTTCTTCCGCCAGCCCCGGGTGGGGCACGAGGGGCGGACGTTCCGGGTCTGGAAGTTCCGGACCATGTACGTGGACGCCGAGGAGCGGCTGGCCGGCCTGGTCGACCGCAACGAGACCGACGGCATGCTGTTCAAGATGAAGCAGGACCCCCGGGTCTTCCCGGTGGGCCGCTTCCTGCGCGCCACGTCGCTGGACGAACTGCCCCAGCTGATCAACGTGTTGTGGGGCGAGATGTCGCTCGTGGGCCCGCGTCCGCTGCCCGCCGACGACGGCGACTTCCTCGGCGACGTCCGCCGCCGGCTGCTGGTCCGGCCGGGCATGACCGGTCTGTGGCAGGTGTCCGGCCGCTCCGACCTGTCCTGGGACGAGGCGGTCCGGCTCGACCTCTACTACGTCGACAACTGGTCGCTGGCGTACGACCTGAGCATTCTGTGGCGGACCGTCGGCGTGGTGCTGGCCCGCAAGGGCGCGTACTAGCGCTACCGGGCCGCACCCGGCAGGATCGCTGCGTGGGTGGCAACCTCTCCGCCGTCTTCGCCGTCGTCTCGCTGGTCACCGCGTTGGCCGCGGCGCTCTGGGCGGTGCTGCGGCTGCGCGGGCGGCGGGGCATCGCCACCGCCACGCAGCGGGCCACGTACGAGGTGCTGCACACCGCGGGGCTCGCCGCCGAGCCGCTGCGCGCCGGTCTGACCGCGGCGGACGCGGCGAAGGCCGTACGCCATCTGCGGGCCCTGGTCGGCGCGGCCGGGCTGGCGCTGACGGACCGGGACGCGTTGCTCGCGATCGACGGGCAGGGCGCGCACCACGGTGACCAGCTGGTCGCGGCGGCCCGGCGGGCGGCCGAGGGCGGGCGCTCGACCGTGCTGGGCGAGTCGGAGCTGCGCTGCGACCTGGTCGACTGCCCGGTACGCGGCGCGGTGGTGGCGCCGCTGCGCGCGGACGGGCGGGTGGTCGGCGCGCTGGTGGCGGTGGCCGACGAGCGTCCGGCCCCGGGTCTGGTGCAGGCGACGCTGGAGACCGCGCACTGGGCCGGTGACCAGCTCGCGCTGGCCGAGCTGGAGTCGTCGCGGGAGCGGCTGGCGCGGGCCGAGGTACGCGCGCTGCGCGCCCAGATCAGCCCGCACTTCATCTACAACGCGCTGACCGCGATCGGTTCGTTCGTGCGGACCGACCCGGAGCGGGCGCGGGAGCTGATCCTGGAGTTCGCCGAGTTCACTCGCTACTCGTTCCGGGCGCACGGCGAGTTCACCACGCTCGCGGAGGAACTGCGCTCGATCGACCGCTACCTGACCATCGAGCGGGCGCGCTTCGGCGAGCGGCTCCAGGTGCGCCTCCAGATCGCACCGGAGGTGCTGCCGGTGACGTTGCCGTTCCTCTGCCTCCAGCCGCTCGTGGAGAACGCGGTCCGCCACGGGTTGTCCCGCAAGCCGGGCACCGGCATGGTGAGCATCGAGGCCCGGGACGCGGGCGCGGAGTGTCACATCACGGTGGAGGACGACGGGGTGGGGATGGATCCGACGACGCTTACCGCCGGCATCGCCGAGGTGTCCGGCGCGGCCGGGGACCCGGCCGACGACCCGGGGCAGCACGTCGGCCTCTCGAACGTCGACGAACGGCTCCGGTCGGTCTTCGGGGACGGGTTCGGCCTGGTCGTGGAGACGGGCCTGGGTTCGGGTACGAAGGTCAGCATGCGCGTGCCGAAGTTCCACCCCGGCGTCCGGGCGTCGTCGTGACAGTCACCGGCACCGGTTTCCTCCGGGTGCTGGCGGTGGACGACGAGCCGCCCGCACTCGACGAGCTGGCGTACCACCTGCGCGCCGACCCCCGGGTAGCCCGGCTGCACACGGCCGGGGACGCGACCGAGGCGCTGCGGGTGCTGCGCGACGACGACGTGGACGTGGTGTTCCTGGACATCCGGATGCCTGGGCTGGACGGCATGGAGCTGGCCCGGGTGCTGCGCCGCTTCGCCCGGCCCCCGGCGATCGTGTTCGTCACCGCGTACGACGACGGCGCGGTGGACGCGTTCGACCTGGGCGCCACCGACTACGTGCGCAAGCCGGTACGCGCCGAGCGGCTGGCCGAGTCGCTGCGCCGGGTGATCGGCTCCCGGGTGGTGCCGTCGCATCCGGCCGCGCTGGCCCGGGCGGAGGAGGATCCGACCATCCCGATCGAGCTGGCAGGTACCACCCGGATGCTGCCCCGCTCGGCGGTGCGGTGGGTGGAGGCGCAGGGCGACTACGCGCGGCTGCACACGGCGGAGGGGTCGCACCTGGTCCGGGTCTCGCTGGCGACGCTGGCCGAACGCTGGGCGGACGCCGGGTTCGTCCGAATCCACCGGTCGTATCTGGTGCAGTTGCGGCTCATCGCCGAGCTGCGGCTGGTCAACTCCGGTTACGTGGTGGTGATCGACGGATCCGAGCTGCCGGTGAGCCGCCGGCACACCCGGGAGCTGAAGGACAAGCTGGTGCGTGCCGCGAAGCAGGACTGGAGTCGCTGAGGGAGGGGCCACCGCAAACCCTGGCGTACAATGTACGGCAGACCGTACGACAGGGTGGGGGACCGCATGTCCGACGACCGCTTCGACGCCGCTACCGAATTCGACAGCCAGCTCGACCGCCTCGTGCAGCTCGGCTACCCGGCACTGGCCGGGCAGACCGAGGAGGAGTTCCGGACGCTGCTCACCCCGCTGCGGGACGCGGCGGTCACCGGTGCCGCCGGCCTGGCCGGGCCCACCGACGCGCGGGTGCCGTTCCTGCTGGTGACCACGCGGGAACTGGTGCCGGTGCCGGAGCGCATCGCGCTCACCACGCTGGCCGGCAAGCGCAAGACCGGCGTCCTCGACCGCAACTTCCCCGCCGACGACCTGCCCACCTTCCACCCGATCAAGGAGTTGGAGGTGCCCGCCGGGCCCGCGTACCTGCTGTTCGACGTGGACCGGGGCGAGGAGTACCGCAACGTGCCGCCGTCGGCAGCGCTGGAGGACATGACCGCGAAGGACCGGCTGCCGATCACCATCGACGAGGGTCTGGCGTTCGTCACGCTGCACCCGCAGGCACTGGCGAGCAACAGGTGCTTCTCGCTCGTGGGGTCGCGCTGCGGCGACCGGCGGGTGCCCGCGCTGTGGATCAGTCAGGGCGCGCCGAAGCTCGGCTGGTGCTGGTTCGGCAACCCGCACACCTGGCTCGGCTCGGCGACCGCGAACCCGGTACGGGTGGGCCTGGGCTGAGGTCGTCCACAACGACTCCACGCCATCCACCGGGTTATCCACAACCGTGAAGCGTTATCCACAGGTTGTGCACAGGGCTCGGAACCGTGCTCTTGACATTCCCGCTGAGCGGGCGAGACTGCCGGAGGTGACCGGAGCCGAGGAACAGCATCTGACGGGGCGGCCCACCGAGGCCGCCCCGGTTCCCGGTCCCCGCGCGTCCCCGCCCGGCCGCCACGAGCCGGGCAGCGGGCCGCAGCCGGCCGCCGCGCCGAAGCGGACCCGGATCGTGCTGGCCGAGGTCTCCCGGGCCGGCAATCCGGCCGACCGCACCCGCTCCGAACTGACCCAGCAGACCCCGGTCGGCGAGACGCTCGTGCAGGGGCTGATGCGCGCCCAGCTCTCCCTCGCGCTGCGGCTCAGCCTGCTGGTGCTGATCGGACTCGGCGGCCTGCCCTGGCTGTTCGCCATCGCGCCCACTGTCGGCCGGGTCACGGTGCTCGGGGTCAACCTGCCGTGGCTGCTCCTCGGCGTCGTGTCCTTCCCGTTCCTGATCGTCGTCGGCTGGGCGTACGTGCGGCTGGCCGAACGCAACGAGCAGGACTTCGTCGACCTGATCCGACGGCCGGAACGCTGATGTCCAACGACTACGTGGTCCCGGCGATCGTCGCCGTCACCCTGGTCACCGTCGGTATCGGCTTCTACGGGCTGCGGCTGGCCCGCACCACCTCGGACTTCCTGGTCGCGTCCCGGGCGGTCAGCCCGACCTGGAACGCCGCCGCGATCGGCGGGGAGTACCTGTCGGCGGCGAGCTTCCTCGGCGTCGCCGGGCTGATCCTCAAGTACGGCGTGGACGTGCTCTGGTACCCGGTCGGCTTCGCCGCCGGATACCTGGCGCTGCTGCTGTTCGTGGCCGCGCCGCTGCGCCGCTCCGGCGCGTTCACGCTGCCCGACTTCTGCGAGGTGCGGCTCGGTTCCCGCCGGCTGCGCACGCTCGCCACCGTCTTCGTGATCTTCATCGGCTGGCTCTACCTGGTGCCGCAGTTGCAGGGCGCCGGGCTGACGCTGGCCACGCTCACCGGCTCGCCGTACCCGCTCGGCGCGCTGCTCGTCGCCGTGGTGGTGACGGCGAACGTGGCGCTGGGCGGCATGCGGGCGATCACGTTCGTGCAGGCGTTCCAGTACTGGCTGAAGCTCACCGCGCTCGCCGTACCCGCGATCTTCCTGGCGTTGCAGTGGCAGGCCGACGCCCGCCCGGCGGTCACCCCGCCCGACGGGCCGACGTTCCGGACCGCGACCACCGTCGTGGTCGAGCACCGCGCGACGCTCACGCTGCCCGACGGCGACATCCGGGAGGTACGCCCCGGCGACCGCCTCGAATTCGCCGCCGGTGACCCGGTGCCGGAGGTGTCCGGCGCGGCGACCGGCCCCACCGAGTGGCTGCTGCCGGACACGGCGGGGGAGAACGACAGAGGGTTGTTCGCCACGTACTCGCTGATCCTGGCCACGTTCCTCGGCACGATGGGCCTGCCGCACGTGCTGGTCCGCTTCTACACCAACCCCGACGGTGCCGCCGCCCGCCGGACCACGCTCGTGGTGCTGGCTCTGGTCGGCGTCTTCTATCTGCTGCCGACGGTCTACGGCGTGCTGGGTCGCATCTACACCCCGCAACTGCTGGTGAGCGGCCAGACCGACGCGGTGGTGGTGCTGCTGCCCGGTGCGGCGCTCGGCGACGGCACCACCGGCCGGCTGCTCGCGGCGCTGGTCGCGGCCGGCGCGTTCGCGGCGTTCCTGTCCACCTCGTCCGGCCTGCTCACCAGCGTGGCCGGGGTGATCTCGACGGACGTGCTGGGCCGCGGCTCGGTACGCGGGTTCCGGCTCGCCACGGTGATCGCCGGTGGGGTGCCGGCGGTGCTCTCGCTGAACGTGTCCGGGCTGGACGTGTCGCAGGTGGTCGGGCTGGCGTTCGCGGTGGCCGCGTCGAGTTTCTGCCCGCTGCTGGTGCTCGGCATCTGGTGGCGCGGCCTGACCGACCTGGGCGCCGCCGCCGGGGTGCTGGTCGGCGGCGGCGCGGCGGTCGGCGCGGTGCTGCTCACCGTGCTCGGCCCGCCGCTGACCGGGTGGCCGGCGACGCTCACCACCCAGCCGGCGGCGTGGACGGTGCCGCTGGCGTTCACCGTCATGGTGGTCGTGTCGATGGCGAGCCGGCGGCGACTGCCCCGCGACGTCGGCGCCACCATGCTCCGCCTGCACACGCCGGAGTCGCTGCGCCTGTGAGGGGCCCGCCCGCACCGGGCCCCGCGCCGCACACCGGGCACCGGTCAGCAGACGCCTCCGGGTCGTCGTACTCGCTGACCTGCGACCAGCGCTGCCAGGCCCGCGCGTACGCCTCCTGGGCGGCGTCCTGCGCCTCGGCCCGGTCACCGCCGAGCGCGTACAGCACCGTCACCACGCGTTGTCTGCTGCTCCGGTAGAACTCCTCGAACGCACTGTCCGCATCCATGTCTCTCCCCGCTGCCGTCCCTGGGACTGACACCCACCGCCCGGGTCGCCGGTTGCAGGCCGTCGGCAATGCGACTCGTACCTCTCAGGGATGACGCGAGATCATCCTGCCGCCCGAGCGGCCGCTGGCCGGAGCCCGATACGGTCGGACCATGACCGATCAGCACCCGGCACTGTCCCTTCGTGGCCTGGCCAAGCGCTTCGACACCAAGGTCGCGGTGGCGGGCGTCGACCTCGCGGTGCCGACCGGCTCGTTCTACGGGCTGCTCGGCCCGAACGGCGCGGGCAAGACCACGACCCTCTCCATGGCCGTCGGCCTGCTGCGGCCCGACGCCGGTGAGGCGCGGGTGCTGGGGTACGACGTCTGGGCCGACCCGGTACGCGCCAAGAGCCTGCTCGGTGTGATGCCGGACGGCGTACGCCTCTTCGACCGGCTGAGCGGGGCGGAGCTGCTGGCGTACCACGGTCTGCTGCGCGGCATGGACCCGGCGGTGGTCGACCAGCGGGCGGCGGAGCTGCTCGACGTGCTGGCGCTCTCCGACGCCGGCCGCACGCTCGTGGTCGACTACTCGGCGGGCATGAAGAAGAAGATCGGGCTGGCCTGCGCGCTGCTGCACGGTCCGCGCCTGCTGGTGCTGGACGAGCCGTTCGAGGCGGTCGACCCGGTCTCGGCGGCGCTGATCCGCGACATCCTGCACCGGTACGTCGGCGGCGGCGGCACGGTGATCTTCTCCAGCCACGTGATGGAGGTGGTCGAGCGGCTCTGCTCCCACGTGGCGATCCTGGCCGAGGGCCGGATCAAGCGGGTGGGCACGCTGACCGAGGTGCGCGGCGACCGGTCGCTGGAGGACGTCTTCGTGGAGGTGGTCGGCGGCCGGACCGCGACCGGCGAGGAGCTGTCGTGGCTGTCCCGGTGACCGTGCCCGAGCGCCCGGCCCGGCGGGTGTCGCCCTGGCACTTCGTCCGGCTCAAGCTGCGGGTGCTCGGCAACAACTTCCGGGGCCAGACCTGGCGGGTCGCGCTGTTCGTCCTCGGCCTGCTGCTCGGGCTCTGGTTCGCCGCCGTCGGGTTCTTCCTGCTGGCCGCACCGGGCCTGGCGGGTGAGTCCCGGTACGCGCTGATGATCGCCGCCTTCGGCGGTGGCCTGCTCACGCTCGGCTGGCTGCTCCTGCCGCTCGTCTTCTTCGGCGTGGACGAGACGCTCGACCCGGCCCGGTTCGCGCTGCTGCCGCTGTCCCGCCGCACCCTGGTCACCGGCCTGCTCGCCGCCGCCCTGGTCAGCGTGCCGGCGCTGGCGACGGCGATCACGGCGGCCGGGCTCGTGGTCACCGCCGGCGCGCTCGGTGGATGGACGGCCGCCCTGGTCGGCGCGCTCGGCGTGGTCGTCGGGCTACTCGTCTGCCTGGCCGGTGCCCGCGCGCTGACCAGTGCGTTCGCGACGATGCTGCGCTCCCGCCGGGTCCGTGACCTGGCCGCCGTGCTGCTCGCGGTGCTGGCCGCACTGCTCGGGCCGTTGCAGTTGCTGGTGCTCGCCGCAGTACGGCAGACCGACTGGGACCGGCTGGACGGTGTGGCAAGGGTGGTCGGCTGGACGCCGTTCGGCGCACCGTGGACCGCCGGTCTGGACGTGGCCCAGGGCCGGGCCGGCGCGGCGGTGGTGAAGCTGCTGATCGCGCTCGCCACGCTCGGCGTACTCCTGTTCTGGTGGTCCCGGTCGCTGGAGACGGCGATGGTGGGCGCGGCGAGCAGCGGCCCCGCGCGGACGCCGCGCGCGGTGGCCGGCGGCGCGGTCGCGCAGCTCTTCCCCCGCGCGGTGGGCTGGGCCCGGCGGGACCGGTTCGGCGCGATCGTCGCCCGGGAGTGCCGCTACTGGTGGCGGGACGCCCGCCGCCGGGCCAACCTGATCACCGTCGCCGTGGTCGGCGTGTTCGTGCCGCTGATGGTCAACCTGGGCGGCCCCGCGTTCCTGTCCGAGGGCGGCGCCGCGTTCGACCAGGCCACAGCCGATTCCTCACCGGCGATGGTCAGCCTCACCATGATCTTCGTGGGCGCGCTCGCGTCGTTGACGCTCGCCAACCAGTTCGGCTTCGACGGCAGCTCGTACGCGGCGAACGTGGTCGCCGGTGTGCCGGGGCGGGTGGAGCTGCGGGCCCGGATGGCCGCGTTCTCGATCTACGTGGTGCCGATGCTCGTGGTGATCGCGGTGGCGCTGGCGGTCGTCCTCGGCCGGCCCGAATGGCTCGGCGTGATGGGTGGCGCGTTGTTCGCCGCGTACGGCTGCGGGCTCGCGATCAACGCGTTCGTCTCCGTGCTCGGCGCGTACTCGCTGCCCGAGTCGAGCAACCCGTTCGCCCTGAACAGCGGCGCGGGCTTCACCAAGGGTCTGCTCACCCTGGTCTCCATGGTCGGCTCGGCGGTGGTGGCGGTGCCGTTCGTGGTGGCCGCCGCGTTGCTCGGCGACGTGTGGCTCTGGCTCGCGCTGCCGCTCGGCCTGGCGTACGGCGGGGGCGCGGCGCTGCTCGGCGCGTACATGGCCGGGGACACGCTCGACCACCGGCAGCCGGAGCTGCTGGCGAATGTCACCCCGAGGCGCTGATGCCCGTCGTCGAAGCGGTCGTCACCGTCCCGGTCCCCCCGGAGCTGGCGTTCGCCGTCTCCCAGACCACCGCCCCGGTGCGGTACCGCTGGGATCCGTTCGTCCGGGTACAGCACTTCGTCGACGGTGCGACGCGGCCCGGCCGGGGCGTGCGGACGTTCACCCGCTCCCGGCACGGCCTGGTCATGGTCAGCGAGTACGTCTCCTGGTCGCCGCCGACGAACGTCGGCATGAAGATGGTGCGCGGACCGTGGTTCTTCGAACGGTTCGGCGGCGGCTGGCGGTTCGCGCCCGGCCCGGATCCCGGCACCACGATCGCGACGTGGCGGTACAACTTCCGCTGCCGCCCGGCGTTCCTGCGCCCGGCCGCCGAGCGGATCGGGGAGTGGTTGCTCGGGCGCGACATCCGGCGCCGGATCGCCGGGTACGCGGACGGCTGCGCCGACCCGGAGGTGCTGGCCGCCGCCCGCCGGTTGCTCGCCGACGACTGATCCGCGCGTCTCGGCCCGCCGTCAGGCGGTGCGGCGCATCGCCGCGTAGACGTGGTGGCCGTCGCCGACGCTGAGCACGTTCACCAGGTCCCAGCCGTAGTTCGACAGGTGCTCGACCGCCGCCATGAGCGGCGGGAATCCGCTGCTGCCCCATTTGTGCCGGGCGATGACCATCAGGTGCCGGTACGGGTAGGTACGGAGATCGACCTGACCACCGAGAACGGCGTCGGCGCTGACCATCCGGTCCTGGGCGAGCTTCTGCGGTGGGACGAGAGCCATGCCCGGCAGGGTAGGGCGTTCCGTCGAACCTCGCCCGCCGGCGGGCGGCACAATGTTTCACGTGAATCCAGAGCCGGGCGCGCAGATCCACTCCACCGACCCGTTCGCGGCACCGGCCGCGCAACGCTCGCCGGTACGCCGGCTGCGCGGACGGCTGGCCGCACCGGTGACGCTCTGGACCGCGCCCGGCCCGGCCGGGCTGACCGTCTCCTCCACGCTGGTCGCCGAGGGCGAGCCGGACCGGCTGCTCGGCCTGGTCGACGCGGAGTCGGACCTGTGGGCGGCGATCGAGGAGGCGGGACGGTTCGCGGTGGCCCCGCTGGGTCCGCAGCACCGGCAACTCGCCGACCGCTTCGCCGGACTGTTCCCGTCGCCCGGTGGCTTGTTCGCGCTGGACGCCTGGACCGAGACGCCGTACGGCCCGATGCCCGCGGACGCCGGCGGGTGGGCGGGCTGCCGTCTGGACACCGCCCGCGAGTACGGCTGGGGCCTGCTGGTCGAGGCCACCATCGAATCGGTGGACCTGCCCCGTGACACACCCCCGTTGCTGCACTACCGGGGCCGCTACCACGACCTCCCCGGCTGACCCCTCCGCTCCGCCCCGCTCCCCTCTGCTCCCCTCTGCTCCGTCGATCATGAGGTTGGCCGCGTTCCGCGTCCGATTTGTCGCCGTCAACCTCATGATCGACGGGGTGGGGGTGACCGGTTAGCGGAGTGACGTGGGTCACTGGGCGCAGTGGGGGTGCCGTTCGGCGCAAGCGTCGACCGGCCCTCGGCGGAGCCTTCCCGGGCCGGAAGCGCGCTCTCTACCGTGCGCGAAACTCCCCACGCCTTGCGAAGGTGGTGATCCACAGATGTCCACGGACACACCCGCGTCCGCACCCGCCGAGTCGGCGGCGGAACGGTACCTCGCCGTCCAGCGGTCGGACGAGTTCGCCGGGTTGCGGCGCACGCTGCGCGGCTTCGTCTTCCCGATGACCGTCGCGTTCTTCCTGTGGTACGCGCTCTACGTCATCCTCTCCGCGTACGCGCGGGGATTCATGGGCACGAAGCTGATCGGCAACATCAACGTCGCCCTGGTCTTCGGCCTGCTCCAGTTCGTCTCCACGTTCCTCATCGCCTGGTTCTACTCGCGGTTCGCCAGCCGCCGGGTCGACCCGGTCGCCGACCGGATCCGCGACGAGATGGGGGAGGTGACCCATGAACACGGTCCTCGCGGCTGAGGCGGGCAGCACCACCGCCCGGAACCTCACCATCACGCTGTTCCTGGTCTTCGTGGCGATCACGCTGGCGATCACCGTCTGGGCCAGCCGGCAGACAAAGACCGCCACCGACTTCTACGCCGGCGGCCGGTCCTTCTCCGGCTTCCAGAACGGCATGGCGATCGGCGGCGACTACATGTCGGCGGCGTCCTTCCTGGGCATCGCCGGCATCATCGCGCTCTACGGCTACGACGGCTTCCTCTACTCCATCGGCTTCCTGGTCGCCTGGCTGGTGGCGCTGCTGCTCGTGGCCGAGCTGCTGCGCAACTCCGGCCGGTACACGATGGCGGACGTCCTGGCGTTCCGGATGCGGCAGCGGCCGGTCCGGACCGCGGCGGCGGTCTCCACCATCACCGTGTCGATCTTCTACCTGCTGGCCCAGATGGTCGGCGCCGGCGCGCTCGTCGCCCTGCTGCTCGGCATCAAGCCGGGCACCACGTTCCTCGGCATGGACGCCGACACCGCCAAGGTCGCCACCATCATCATGGTCGGCGCCCTGATGATCATCTACGTGACCGTCGGTGGGATGAAGGGCACCACGTACGTTCAGATCGTCAAGGCGTTCCTGCTGATGGGCGGCGCGCTGGCGATGACGCTGCTGGTGCTCGCCAAGTACAAGTTCAACCTGTCCTCGCTGCTCGGCGACGCGGCCAGCGCCTCGGGCAAGGGAGCGGCGTTCCTCGAACCCGGGCTGCGCTACGGCGTGGAGACACCCGGCGACGCGCTGAAGACGTTCTACAGCAAGATGGACCTGCTCTCGCTGGGCATCGCGCTGGTCCTCGGCACGGCCGGCCTGCCGCACATCCTGATCCGCTTCTACACCGTGCCGACCGCGCGGGCGGCCCGTAAGAGCGTGCTCTGGGCGATCGGCATCATCGGCACGTTCTACCTGCTCACCCTGGCGCTGGGCTTCGGCGCGGCGGCGATCGTCGGCGGGCAGGCGATCACCGAGCAGGACAAGGCGGGCAACACGGCGGCACCCCAGCTCGCCGAGGCACTGGGTGTGGACTTCCTCGGCGGGAACCTGGGCGGTGCCACACTGCTGGCGATCATCGCGGCGGTCGCGTTCGCCACGATCCTCGCGGTGGTCGCCGGACTCACCCTGGCGTCGTCGTCAAGCCTGGCGCACGACTTCTACGCCAACGTGATGAAGAACGGGCAGGCGTCGGAGCGGCAGGAGGTGAACGTCGCCCGGATCTCCGCGCTGGTGATCGGCGCGGTGTCGATCGTCCTGTCGATCTACGCGCAGAACCTGAACGTGGCGTTCCTGGTCGCACTGGCGTTCGCGGTCGCCGCGTCGGGCAACCTGCCGGCCATCCTCTACAGCCTGTTCTGGAAGCGGTTCAACACCTCGGGCGCGGTCTGGGCCATCTACGGCGGCCTGCTCGCCGCCGTGGTGCTCGTCTTCTTCTCGCCGGTCGTCTCCGGCGCGCCGACGGCGATGTTCCCCGACCACGACTGGCAGTGGTTCCCGCTGTCGAACCCGGGCATCATCTCGATCCCGTTCGGCTTCCTGTGCGGCTGGCTCGGCACGATCCTGTCCAAGGAGAGCGACGAGGAGAAGTACGCGGAGCTGGAGGTGCGCTCGCTCACCGGAGCCGGCGCCCACTGAGCACCACAGTCGAGCGGGGCCCCTGCCTTACGCGGGGGCCCCGCCTCGCGTGTATAGGCTGACCGCCATGAAGGTCGCTCCCCGCTTCGGTACCGGTCACCGCATCCTCGTCACCGGCGGCGCCGGTTTCGTCCCGTCCCACCTGGTCGACCGGCTCGTCGAGCGCGGCTGCACCGTCGTGGTGCTGGACAACTTCGTCACCGGGTCCAAGGACAACGTCGCCCACCTGCTGGACGAGCCGACCTTCACGCTCGTCGAGGCGGACATCTCCGACGGCCTGCCGCAGCACCCGGCGATGACCGAGCGGTTCGACGCGATCCTGCACATGGCGTCCCCGGCCAGCCCGACCGACTTCGAGAAGCTGCCGGTGGAGATCCTCCGGGTCGGCTCGGTGGCGACGCTGGCGCTGCTGGAGCGGGCCACCGACGACGGCGCGCGGTTCCTGATGGCCTCCACCTCCGAGGCGTACGGCGACCCGAAGGAGCACCCGCAGCGCGAGACGTACTGGGGCAACGTCAACCCGATCGGCATCCGGAGCGTCTACGACGAGGCGAAGCGCTTCTCCGAGGCGGCCACCATGGCCTACCACCGCAGCCGGGGCACGGACACCGCGATCGTGCGGATCTTCAACACGTACGGCCCGCGGATGCGCCCCGACGACGGCCGCGCCATCCCGACGTTCATCTCCCAGGCGCTGCGCGGCGAGCCGATCACCGTGCACGGCACCGGCAACCAGACCCGTTCGATCTGCTACGTCGACGATCTGGTGCGCGGCATCCTGCTGCTGCTCGACTCGACCCAGACCGGGCCGATCAACTGCGGCACCGAGCACGAGATGTCGATGCGGCAACTGGCCGAGACGATCGTGTCACTCACCGGAAGCACGTCCGAGGTGAGCTACATCACTCGTGCTTCCGATGACCCGGAGATGCGCCGTCCGGACCTGACCCTCGCCCGCGAACTGCTGGGATACGAGCCGAGCGTCACGCCCGAAGACGGCCTCCGACGCACGATCGAGTACTTCCGCGGGCGTCTCGGGTACTGAGCCCGCCGGGGACGCGGCTGACATCGGCGCGCGTACGAGGGCGTCGGTGGCCCGGCCGACCTACCCTCGATTACATGTCAGCGACCTCGTCTGCCGGCGCCCCGATCCCCCGACACCTCAGCCGGGGCGCGGGCCGCGCCTCGGTTCCCGGCTCCGGCCGCGCCGCCACCGGGCGCGCCCGGCCCTCGGAAACCAGGTGGTACCCCGCACACGACGAGGTGCCCCGCTCCGGCGGTCCCGGGGGCCCGGCCGGGCCGACCGGACCCGGCGGTCCGGGCGGTGGCGGTCCGGGCGGATCCGGGCGGCGTGGCCCCCGGCCGCGCTGGGGGCGCATCGGCCTGGTGGCGGGTGTCGCGGTGCTCGTGCTGGCGCTGCTCGGCGGCCTCGGCGCGTGGTTCTACGCCCGCAACCTGGACGACGACCTGGCGCGCACCGACCCGTTCGCCGGGATCACCGGCGGCCGGCCGGCCAAGCAGGTCGAGGGCGCCTTCAACATCCTGCTCGTGGGCAGCGACTCGCGGGATCCGGACGCCCCTGTCGACGGCTCCGGCAAGTGGCGCGCGGACACCGTGATCGTCATGCACATCCCGGCCGACCACAAGAGCGCCTACCTGGTCTCGGTGCCGCGTGACCTGTACGTCCCGATCCCGGAGAGCGCCGGCGCGTCCTGCGACTCGGGCTCGCGCAACAAGATCAACGCGGCGTTCGCGTTCGGCGGCCTGCCGCTCGCGGTGAAGACCGTGGAGTGCTTCACCGACGTACGGATCGACCACGTCATGGCCATCGACTTCGGCGGTTTCAAGGAGGTCACGGACGCGCTGGGCGGGGTCGACCTCAAGGTGGAGCGGACCATCACCTCGATCCACAAGCCGTACCGGACGTTCACCAAGGGCGTGAACCACATGAACGGCGCCGAGGCGCTGGACTGGGTCCGGCAGCGCAAGCAGTTCCCGGACGGCGACTTCGCCCGGATGCGGCACCAGCAGGAGTTCCTGAAGGCGCTGATGGACAAGGCGGCCAGCACCGGGACGCTCACCAACCCGAAGAAGCTGAACGACTTCCTCAAGGCGGTCACCGCCGCCGTCACGGTTGACCAGGGATTCTCGTTGACCGACATGGCAGTGCAGTTCCGCAGCCTGCGGGGCGAGAACCTGACGTTCGTCACCAGCCCGCACCTGGGCGGCCAGACCATCGACGGCCAGTCGGTGGTGGTCTCCGACCGGGAGAAGGCGCTGGCGATGTACAAGGCGATCGCCGCGGACCGGATGGCCGAGTGGATGCAGGCCAACCAGAAGGGTTCGGGCGACAACGCGGGCGGCTGACGCCGGCACGACATGACCGGTAACGAGCGCTAGGGCCTCGCCACCACGGAGGCCAACCGCCGACCGGCTCCTTACCCCTGCCCGTTCGGCCACAACCCGAGGATGTAGGCCGGTATTGACGGGAATTGCGAGCCTACGAGGTCGCGAATACGGGAACAGATACGTAAAGTGGTCCCGCCCCCGATCACCGAGCTGGAGCACGCATGTCGGTCCAGACCAGCCGTCGCCCGCAGTCACCGGCACCCGGATCATCCGGGCGGGTCCCTCCGGTCATCCCCACACAGCCCGGTTCCGGCGGTCGCGGTCCCGGCGGTGGCAAGAAGAAGCGCACCAAGCGCAAGGACCCGCTCTGGGCGAAGCTCACGCTGGTGCTCGGCGCCGTGCTGATGGTGACCAGTGGCGTCGCGATCGTCGGCAGCAAGGCGGTCATCGGCCAGGCCACCGACAACATCGCCCAGCGCAACCTGCTCGGCGGAGCGGGCAAGAGCGAGGCCGAGGGCGGCAACAGCCTCGAAGGCCCGATCGACATGCTGCTGCTCGGTGTGGACGCCCGCGAGCGCTGGGCCGCCGATGACGTACGGTCGGACACGATCATCATCCTGCACATCCCGGCCAGCCACGACCAGGCGTACCTGATCTCGATCCCCCGGGACACCGAGGCGCGTATCCCGGCGTTCGAGAAGAGCGGCTACAGGGGCGGCACCGACAAGATCAACGCGGCCTTCTTCCACGGCGCCCAGAACGGCGGCGGCTGGGAGGGCGGCGCTCAACTGATGGCCAAGACGATCAAGTCGATGACCGGAATCGGCTTCGACGGCGCCGCGATCATCAACTTCGGCGGCTTCAAGAGCGTGATCGACGCGCTCGGCTCGGTGCGGATCTGCGTCAGCCACGAGGTCAAGTCGCACCACATGTCGTACGTCGACGGCAAGCCGATGTGGAACGCCGACGCGAAGAAGACCGGCAAGCCGTACAAGGCAGTGGTGCACAAGAAGGGCTGCCGGGAGATGGAGGGCTGGGAGGCGCTCGACTACTCCCGCCAGCGCTACGGCCTGCCGAACAGCGACTACGACAGGCAGCAGAACCAGCAGCAGCTGATCAAGGCGATGGCCAAGAAGGCCACCGAGGGCGGCATGCTGACCAACCCGCTGAAGCTGAACTCGCTGATGAAGGCCGCGGGCAAGGCGTTCGTCCTGGACACCGGCGGCGTGCCGATCGCCGACTTCATCTTCACGCTCAAGAACCTCAACGGGAACGACCTGGTCACCCTGCGGACCAACGGCGGCACGTTCGCCGGCAACAACAACGGCCGGGAGACGTTCAACGAGACGACGATGGACATGTTCCAGGCGGTCAAGAACGACAAGCTGGCCGACTTCGTGGTGAACAACCCGGACGTCCTCTCCACCCGTAAATGACCTGCTGACCTGCGCGAAAGCGATACCGGTCGGCCGATCCCCCCGTAGCCTGACGTGAGCGGGTCTCATGTCGCGGCTACGGGGGGATCGTCACGTCCAGGCCAGCACGGAACCGACGCGGGCGGGGTGGACCCGCCCGCTGGGCCCGGTTCCTGCTCGGCGCCGGGCTCGTCCTGGTCCTGCTCGCCACGCTCGGCGTCGCCGGGCTGCACTGGCTCACCTCGCGCTACGACCGCACGGTCGCCAAGGAACAACTGCTCGACCCGTCCGCCCGCAAGAAGCGGACGGACCTGGACGGCGCGCTCAACTACCTGTTGATCGGCTCCGACCACCGGCCCGGCGCGAACCCGGAGGACCAGCGCTCCGACAGCATCCTGATCGTGCACGTACCGGCCGGGATGCGGCAGGCGTACCTGATCTCCGTACCGCGCGACCTGCTGGTGGCGCTCCCCCCGGCACCGGGCTTCCCCGGCGGCCAGGACAAGGTCAACGCCGCCTACGAGCACGGCGGCGGCGGTGAGGGCGGCGCGCGCCTGCTCAGCACCACCCTGAACCGGCTCACCGGGATCCGCTTCGACGGCGCGGCACTCGTCGACTTCTCCGGCTTCAAGGAGGTGATCGACCAGCTCGGCGGCATCCGGATGTGCGTGGACACGCCGGTGCGTTCGATCCACACCCGGTACCAGTTCGAGGCCGGCTGCCAGCAGATGGACGGCGCGCGGACGCTCGACTACGTGCGGCAGCGCTACGACCTGCCCGGTGGCGACTTCGACAGGCAGCGGCACCAGCAGCAGATGCTGCGGGCGGTGCTCGACCGGGCGGGCGAGACGCGGCTGCGCAGCGACCCGGTCAAGCTCGACCGGGTGCTGCGCGCGGCCGGCGGGGCGCTGACCGTGGACACCAACGGCGTACCCCTGGACGAGCTGTTGTTCGCGCTGCGCGGCCTGCCCGCGGACGCCCTGCGCGGGGTCCAAGTGCCCTCCTACCCGCAGACCATCGACGGCGTCTCGTACGTGGTGCTGGACGACGGCGGCGCCGGGCTGTTCGGCGCGCTGCGCGACACGCGCGTGCCGGAGTGGGCCGGCGCCAACCCGCGCTGGGTCAACCGGCTGTGAGCGCCGCGGGCGACTAGGCTTGGTCACCGTGTTCGGAGCCTCACTACCCAGCGTCCCCGCGTCGGCCGTGCCCGACGACGTCTACCTGCTCGACGTCCGCGAGGACGACGAATGGGCCGCCGGCCACGCGCCGGCCGCCCACCACCTGCCGATGACCGAGCTGCCCGCCCGGATCGCCGAGATCCCGCAGGACCGCGACGTGGCGGTGATCTGCCGCTCCGGCGGCCGGTCCGCCCAGGTGGTCGGCTACCTCATGCGCAACGGCTGGGACCAGGTCCGCAACGTCGACGGCGGGATGGGCGACTGGGCCGCCGCGGGCCGTCCGGTGGTCACCGACGACGGGCAGCCGGGCCGGGTCGCCTGAGCCGGTGACACGGCCATGACCGTCCCCCTGGTCTTCGCCCATCGCGGCGCCTCGTACGACCTGCCGGAGCACACGCTCGCCGCCTACCTGCGCGCCCTGGACGAGGGCGCGGACGGGCTGGAGTGCGACGTCCGGCTGACCCGCGACGGCCACCTGGTCTGCGTGCACGACCGTCGGCTGGACCGCACCAGCAACGGCCACGGCCTGGTCAGCGCGCGGACGCTCGCCGAGCTGGAGGCGCTGGACTTCGGTTCCTGGCACCGGGCCGCGACGCTCGCCGAGGACGACGTGCCGCTCGACGAGTCGCACACCCGGCTGCTCACGCTGGAGCGGCTGCTCGACGCGGTGCTGGCCGCCGGGCGGCCGGTCCGACTGCTGATCGAGACCAAGCACCCGTCCCGCTACCGGGGCGAGGTCGAGCGCCGCCTGATCGAGATGCTGCGCCGGTACGGGCTGGCCGAGCCCCGCCCGGACCATCCGGTCCAGGTGACGGTGATGTCGTTCTCGCCGCTCGCCGTACGCCGGGTCCGGGAACTCGCTCCGGCGCTGCCCACCGTGCTGCTGCTGGAGGTGCTGCCGCGCCTGCTGCCGCTGGGCCGGCTGCCGTTCGGTACCCGGATCGCCGGTCCCGGCGTGGACCTGGTCCGGGCCCGCCCGCGCCTGGTCCCCTCGCTGCGCGCCGCCGGCAACTCGGTGTACGTCTGGACCGTCAACGAGCCGGAGGATCTGGAACTCGTGCTGGAAGCGGGCGTGGACGGGGTGATCACGGACCGGCCGGCCCACGCGCTGGCCCGGTTGGGCCGGTGAGTCCCGTCGATCGGTCCCGGGGACCGTCGACCGGCCGGGGGTGTCCCGGACGCGGACGGCGCGGCACACTCGGGACATGCCGGAGCGAACCGACTACCCCGCCTTCATCGCCGGCCACACCGCAGTGATCAAGATGATCAACTCGGGCGAGTCCGGCCTCGCCGTCCTCACCCGCCTGCTCCGCGAGGTCGAACCCGCAGTCGGCGCGGCCGGCCTGGTCTTCGTGGAGTTCACCCCGGCCGGCGGACGCGTCGTCGCCGCGACCGGCAGCGCCGAGTTCGTCCTCGGCCGCCCGCTGCCCGCCACCGACCCGGCCACCGTCTGCCTGCTCGCCGGCCCGCCGGTACGGGAGGTCCGGGTCGACGCGATCCCCGGTGCGCTCGCCGACGAGGTCGCCGGCCGGGGCCTCTGCCGGATGATCGTGGCGCGCGCCGAGATCGGCGGGCTCACCATCGGCAGCCTGCACGCGCTCTACCCGCTGAGCGAACCGCTGCAACCCTCGCAACGCGCCGTCATCGGCTACATCGCCGCCTGCATCGCCCACATGTACGGCGACCAGACCGGACTGCCCGTACACGGGGACGGGCCGGTCGTGGCGGCGCTCGCCGACGGCCTCGCGGTGGTGGACCGGGACGGACGTGTCCGGCTCTGGAACCCGGCCGCGGTCGAGGTGACCGGCCGGTCGGCGGACGAGGCGCTGAGCCGGCCGTTGCCGTTCCCGCTGCCGCCGCCCGGTCAGGTGCTGGACCACCGGCTGCCGGACGGCCGCTGGCTGCGGATCACGTCCGGCGAACTGCCCGGCCCGAACGCGCTGCGCGTGGTCAGCTTCCGCGACACCACCGACCAGCAGCGGCGCGACCACGACCGGGATCTGTTCGTCGCGGTGACCAGCCACGAACTGCGGACCCCGGTCACCGTCATCAAGGGGTACGCGGACACGCTCACCGACCACTGGGACTCGCTGAGCGACGGCGACCGCAGGCAGGCCGCCCGGATCATCGGCCAGCGCGCCAACGAACTGGCCCGCCTGGTCGACCGGCTGCTGACCGCCGCCACCGAGAACCGTCCCGGTGGCGAACCGGCCGCACCGTTCGACCTGGTCGACGCGCTGCGCGCGGCGGTGGTGGACCTGCCGGCGGACGTCCGGCACCGGGTCGTGCTCGACCTGCCCGCCGACCTGCCCAAGGCGCTCGGCGACCGGCACAGCCTCGCCACGGTCCTCACCGAACTGGGCACGAACGCCGGGAAGTACTCGCTGCCGGACACACCGATCGAGATCACCGCCGAGGCGAACGAACGGACCGTCTCGTTCCGGGTGGCCGACCGGGGCATCGGCATCCGGCCGGAACACGTGGAGCGGGCCTTCGACCGGTTCTGGCAGGGGGAGTCCGGCGACCGCCGCCGGTATCCCGGCGCCGGGCTCGGTCTCTATCTCGTCCGCCAGATCGTTGAACAGCAGAATGGATGGGTATCCCTCCGGCCCAGAGCCGGTGGCGGTACGGTCGCAGAGGTGCGGCTGCCCCGGGGTTGACCGGGGCGCTCACGGGCGGGGAAGGAACGACGTGTCGACTGGTCCGGCCGAACGGTCGTGGTGCGTGGTGGTGCCCCACGACGCCTCCGGCGCGCGCCTGGCCCGGCATCGGCTCGCCGACGAGCTGACCGGCGTCGTACCCCCGGTTCTGGTGGCCGACCTGGTCGCGGTCCTCGCCGAGCTGGTCGGCAATGCGGTCCGGCACGCCGACTCGCTGCCCGGCGGCGTGGTGCGGGTCGCCTGGCGGCTGCGCCCGACCGAGCAGGGGCCGAGCGTCGAGCTGCGGGTCACCGACGGCGGTTCCGGTGCCGGCCCGTGCATGCGTACCGCCTCGCCGGACGCGGCCGACGGCCGAGGGCTGCACATCGTCGCCGGGCTCGCCAGCGGCTGGGGCGTGGAGCGCGACGGCCTGGGCCAGAGCGTGTGGGCGCGGTTCGACCCGGTCCCGGCGCATCGGACCGACCTGGTCGCCGCCGGCTGACCGACGCGGCGGACGGGTCCGGCCCCCGCCGCCGAGACCCGGCATCTAGGCTGTCTCGCCATGACCGAGCGGAGCGGAGCGGGCGCATGAGCAAGCGTCGGAAGAACCAGCGGGCCGGCGAGGCCACCCCGAAGCGGGAGAAGGTGCGCGACGTCTTCGTGCCCCGGCCGTTCGAGGGCCTGGCGGACGAGCCGGAGTGGATCGCCCTGCGCGAGCTGGTCCCGGCGGCGTCCGCGCCGCTGCGGCTGACCCCGGAACTGATCGAGGAGTACGGCGACCGGCCGGTCACGCTGGCGACAGTGCTGCCGATGGCCGCACCGGCGATGACCAAGCCGGACGGGCGGGTCTTCATCGGCCTGCAGCGGCACCAGCAGTCCGGCGACGTCTCCCGCGACCTGGCCGACGCGCTGATCTCCGCGCTGCGTACCGAGCCGGGCGGCCAGGTGAGCGTGCCGCCGCTGCCCGGGCCGGGCCCCCGCCTCCAGGACATCCTGGTGGACGGCCCGCTGGAGATCAGCATGCACGACGGGTTCGACTTCTGGCTCGACCCGGGCGCCGCCGACGACCCGAACGTCCAGGCGTCCCTGGAGCGGGCCAACTCGGCCATCTACCCGACCGTCAAGCTGGCCGCCGCGCCGGCCGCGTACTGGTGCCAGGTGCCGGAGAAGGCCCACGTGCGCCTGGTCCTGCCGGAGGACGAGGACACCGCGCTCGACGCGCTGTCCCGGCTCGCCGCGGCGGGCGCGCTGACGCTCGGCGACGACACGAAGTTCGCGGGCATGTTCCGGGCGCACGGGCGCCTGGCGCCGGTCTGGGACCTGCCGGAGGACACCCCGGCCGCCGAGTGGGAGGCGCCGGTGGCGGAGTTCGCCAAGCGCTACGCCGAGGCGGTCGCGGAGCGGGAGCCGCTCGACGCGGCCGGCCGCCGGGCCCGCCAGGGCCTCCTCGGCCGCCAGCTGACGCTGCGCTGACGTCTCCGGGTCAGGCGGCCCCGCCCTTCTCCCGCACCAGCGGGCAGGACATGCAGCGCGGGCCGCCCCGCCCGGAGCCCAGTTCGGACCCGGCGATGGCGATCACCTCGATGCCGGCGCGTTCCAGTTGCGCGTTGGTCTCCACGTTGCGCTCGTAGCCGACGCACAGCCGGGGTGCGAGCGCGAGCGTGTTGTTGCCGTCGTCCCACTGCTCGCGTTCGGCGGTGACCGGGTCCAGACCGGTGTCGATCACCCGGAGCTGGTCGAGGTCCATCGCGTCGGCGGCTGCCCGCAGGAACGGCGCCGGGCCGTCGACCCGCAGGTCGTCGCCGTCCGCGCCGGCGATGACCGTGTACGCGGACAGCTCGTGGGCGACGTTCGGGTACATCAGCACGGCGTCCACGTCGACCATCGTGCAGATCGTGTCCAGGTGCATGGTGGCGCGTTCCTGCGCGATCGGCACCACCAGGATGGTGTGCGCCAGGCCGGCCGCGAACACCTGCCGGGCCAGCCGTTCCGCGCCGGCCGGGGTGGTGCGTTCGCCGACGCCGACGGCGAGCACCCCCGGCGCGAGCAGCAGCACGTCGCCGCCCTCCAGGTGCTCCATCCGGGGGTGGTAGACGAACTCGGTGCCGACGAAGCGCGGGTGGTAGCGGTAGATCGCGTCGGTGAGCGTGGTCTCCCGCCGCCGGGCCGGCATGGCCAGGCTCGTCACGCCGACCCGGTCGCCGATCCAGACCGACGAGTCGCGGGTGAACAGCAGGTTGGGCAGCGGGTCGATGACGAAGTCGTGCCGGTCCATGAGCGTCCAGACCAGACCGCCGGGGCGGTCGCCGCCGAGCCGCAGTTCCTCGTGGGCGAGCCCGGCGGTGAGCACGTCGGCCAGCCCGGCCGGATCGAGGTACGCCAGATGGTCGGCGACGCGGCGCCGCAGGGTGTGGCCGAGCCGACGGGACCGCAGCACCTGCTCGGTCAGCTCGGCCCGGGCGTCGGGCACGGCGAGCGTCTCGGCCAGCAGGTCGGCCAGGTAGAGCACCTCGACCCCGCGGGACCGCAACGCCGCCGCGAACGCGTCGTGCTCCTCCTGCGCGCGTCCCACCCATGGGATAGCGTCGAACAGGAGACTGTCGTTGTTGCGTGGGGTGAGGCGGGCCAGTTCCGGTCCCGGGCGGTGCAGCAGCACCGTCCCGAGCCGGGCGACTTCGCTGTCCACATAGTGGGTCACCCCCGCAGCCTAGGGCAGGCTTGCGCACCATCCGGAAAAGAAGTGTGAATGAATATGGCATTCATCCGCACTCACTCCGGCGGTCCAACTTGCCGAGCCCCGGGGGGCGCAACGTAGGGTAGTGGAGACATAACTTCGAGAGACCTTTTGCCGGAGGTCGCGATGACTGTCTTTCCCGCGCGTCGAGCCGTACCGAGCAGGGCACTGCCGCCCCGCACGGTGCCGCACTCCCCCCGGGTCGAGCCCACCTCGGTGCTCGAGCCGGCCCGACCGACTCCATTGGAGTGGGCCCGGCGTCGCCGGGCGGAGCGGGGGGCCCGCCGGTTGGAAGCAGCAGGGGCCCGCGCCCTGGGCCAACTCGACCACCTCGGTCCCGCCTGGCACGTCATCGAGTGGCCCCGGACGGACCCGGCCGACATGCTGCTCGACCGCGGCCGTGACGACCGGGCCGGGTTCCTGGCCATCGGCCCGAGCGGTCTGTTCGCGGTCACCATCGCCGACCACGGCCGGGCCCGCGTGCTGGTGGCCGGCGACGTGGTCCAGATCAACGGCAAGCGCCCGCCGTACGTGCTGGAGGCCCGCCGGGACGCCAAGCGCGCCAGCAAGGCCCTCTCCGACGCGGTCGGCCTGCCGATCCCGGTGACGCCGGTGCTGACGTTCGTCGGCTCCGGGGTGATCAGCGTCTACGGCCTGCCGAAGGACTGCCTCATGGCCACCCACCGCGAGCTGGACCGCCTGCTCGTGGCCGGTGGGAACCGGATCAGTCCGGCCACCGCCGAGAAGCTCTCCCGCGTCGCGCAGGCGCCGGCCACGTGGTTCAACGGCACGTACCGTCCAACCGCCGACTACCGGTGGTATGACGAGGGCCGAACGGCCGCTGACAAGCAGGCCGCCCGCCGGTAACGTCTCCGGCGACGCCACGCGGCCCACGGCACCGCCCCCGACTGGTTCCGTCGGTCCGCGTCGTCGCCGGCCGCCCGGCAGCCGATGCTTCCGCCGCACCGACCGGCTAGCGTGGACAGACCGTCGGTGTACATAGGAGGCGCGGTGGCCCACGTCGAACTCTCACTCTCGGAAGTGTTCGCGCCCGCGGCATCCGCCGAGCAGGAGTCCGACAACTTCGGGCAGTGGTCCGGCATGGTCTCCCGGGCCGCCGAGCCGTGCCTGCTGATCGACGCCGGCACCACTGTCGTGGCGATCTCCTCATCCGGCTGCGACCTGCTCTGCCTGGGCGCCCCGGAGGACGTGATCGGCCTGCCGCTGCTGGAGGGCGGCCTGCGCCTCGTCGACTTCACGGCGAGCCCGAGCGAGCTGACCGAGCAGGAGACCGACAAGATCCCGCCGCTGCTCGCGCTGCACTCCGGGCGGCTCGCCCGCGGCCTGCTGCGGGTGCAGGGGCCCGGCTCCGACGCCGGCCGGACCGTCGACGCCATCTCCACGCCGGTGCTCACCGACGGCGCGGTGGCCGGGTCGCTCACCTTCCTCTCCGCGGTCTGACCCGCGACGAGACCCGGAGCCCTTCTCCCGGGCCGGTCCTGCTCCTACGATGACCTCGGCCCCACCGTACGACGACATCCCTCGATGCCCGAGGACGCCCCCGTGCCCCGCACCCCACGCCCCCGACGCCGCCACCGCCCGCTGGCGCTGCTGACAGTGCTCGCCCTCGCCGCCTGCGGCACCCCGCCCGAGTTGCGCGCGCCGCCACCCGCCGCCGCCACGCCCGTCCCGGTCCCGTCGGCGTCCGTCACGGCCGGCCCGAGCGCGACGCCGACCCCACCCGTGCCGATTCTCCCGCCCACGCTCTCCCCGTCCGTGCCGGCGTCTGCGGCACCCTGCCGGGGGCGGCCCTCCGGCGACCGGATCGTCGCGCTGCTGCGCGGCTCCGCCGGCGTGCTGCCCCGCGACGTCCGGGTCACCGTGTCGACCGGTCCGCTCTGCGCCGAGGGCTGGCAGTACACCGTCCTGTCGGTCACCGGGCACGAGGAGTTGCAGGTGGTCACGCGCGGCGAGAGCGGCACGCCGAGGCTGGTCACAGCCGGCACGGACGTGTGCGGCGTCGAGGTGCGGACCGTGGCGCCGGCCGGCATCCGTACCCTGGCCTGCGACGGCACGCCGGGTGCGTAGGCTGGTCGGCATGCCGGGAACACCGCCGACCCGCTTCGTCTACCTGGGCCCCGAGGGCACCTTCGCCGAGCAGGCCCTGCGTACGGTGCCCGCCGCCGAGCGCGGAGACCGCACGCCGGCCCGCAGCGTCGGCGAGGCGCTCGACGCGGTACGCGCCGGCGAGGCGGACGCGGCGCTGGTGCCACTGGAGAACTCCATCGGCGGCGCGGTCGGGGTGACGCTCGACGAGCTGGTCGAGGGCGACCCGCTGGTGATCACCCGCGAGGTGGTCCTCCCGGTCGAGTTCGTGCTGGCCGCCCGCACCGGCACCACGCTGGCCGACGTACGCTCCGTCGCGGCCCACCCGCAGGCGTCCACCCAGTGCCGGGGCTGGCTGCGGGCGCACCTGCCGGACGCCACAGTGGTCGACGTGCTCTCCAACGGCGCCGCCGCGGCCGGGGCGGCGAATGGCGAGTACGACGCCGCCATCTGCGCCCCGATCGGCGCGAGCCGGCACCGCCTGGCAGTGCTGGCCGACAAGATCGCCGACCACCCGGACGCGGTGACCCGGTTCGCGCTGGTGTCCCGCCCCGGGCCGCCCCCGCCACCAACCGGCGACGACCTGACCTCGCTCGCGGTGTGCCTCGCACACGACCGGGTGGGCGCGCTGCTGGCGGTGCTGATGGAGCTGGCCGTGCGCGGCGTGAACATGACCCGGATCGAGTCCCGCCCCACCGGCGAGGCGCTCGGCCGCTACGTGTTCTTCCTGGACTGTGCCGGGCACGTCGCCGACGTACGCCTCGGCGAGGCGTTGCAGGGACTGCGCCGGGTCTGCGCCGACGTGCGGTTCCTGGGGTCGTACCCCCGGCACCGCTGGAGCACGGCGGCGGGTGACCAGCAGACGCCGGTGCCGCCGGGGCTCACCGACGCCGACTACGCCGACGCGGCGGCCTGGGTGGCCCGGCTGCGGGCCGGCGAGCTGAGCTGACCGGCCCCGGGGCGACCTCCGCGGACGCCCCGGGCGCCCAGGGTCACTGCAGCAGGCCGCCGAGCACGCCGCCCTGCTGCTGGGAGCCGCTGCCGGCCACCGGAGGCTCCTCCGAGGGCTGGACCACGACGAAGCCCTGGCCGGCGAAGCTCATCGTGAACGCCTCACCGGTGCTGCGGCCGAGCAGCGTGCCCAGGCCGAGCTGCTCGGCACGGTGGTAGCCGGTCTGGAGGTTCGCCGACCAGCACACCGCCGCCTGCGGGTCCACGTACGTCGGGGCGTCCACGTTGAGCACCACAGGGGTGCCCTTGGTGGTGATGGCGATCCGGCCGTGGCCGGTGAAGACGCAGTTGAACAGGCCGGACGAGGACGCGAACCCGGCGCCGCCGACCATCTTGATGTCGTACTGGAGCGTCGAGTCGAACGCCAGCACACTGGAACCGTTGATGGACAGCGCGTCGCCCGGCTCCAGGTCGATGACGTGCACGTCCTTGGCGAAGTCGGCGAGGAAGACGTCGCCGCGCCCGGAGACCTTCATCAGCGGCACGCCCTCACCGGTGAGCCGCTGCTTGATGAACTTGCCGATGCCGCCGGAGCCGAGCGCCTGGAACTGCACCTGCCCCTGGTAGGCGACCATCGACCCGACCCGGGCCATCGCCTCGCCGTTCAGCTCGATCTTCAGCATCTTGGAGTTCTGCAACCGCATGCCGGGCTGCTGGGACTCCTTCTCAAGGTTCTCCGCGGAGAACAGCGCGCTGCGCATGGGTTTTCCTCCTGCATCAGGATCTGCCTGATCCGCAGGTTAGGCGACCGGCGCAACCGCCGGGATCGGCCGAGCGGGGACGCGCCGGAGGCCGGTCAGCCCCAGCCCAGGGCGTGCAGCCGCTCGTCGTCGATGCCGAAGTGGTGGGCGATCTCGTGCACCACCGTCACCGCCACCTCGTCGACCACGTCGTCGTCGGTGTCGCAGATCGCCAGGATCGGGTTGCGGTAGATCAGGATGCGGTCGGGCAGCACACCGGAGTAGTCCCAGCCGCGAGAGGTGAGGGCATGCCCCTCGTACAGACCGAGCAGATCCTCGCCCGGCGGCGGGTCGTCCTCCACCAGGATGACCACGTTGCTCATCAACCCGAGCAGTTCCTCGGGCACCTCGTCGAGCGCCTCGCCGACCAGTTCCTCGAACCGGTCCCGGCTCATCTCCACGGCCACGCGGCCCGGTCACTCCCTCCGGATCGGGCACACCGCACGGCGAGGGCGCCCCGCAGGACACCCCCGCCGTGCCGTACGCGATGTCAGGCCAGACGGGCGTTCAGCGTGATCTGCGCGCCCGGCGACAGCAGCCGGGAGATCGGGCAGTTCTCCTTGGCCGCCTCGGCGAGCTTGGTGAACTCGGCCTGGTCGATGCCCGGAACCTGGCCCACGGTCTCCAGGTCGATGCGGGTCACTGTCATGCCGGCGTCGGTCTTGTCGAAGTGCACCTTGGCGGTGGTCTCCACCGCCGTCTCCTGGGCGCCGGCGTCGGCGAGCTGCTTGGAGAGGGCCATCGAGAAGCAGCCGGCGTGCGCGGCGCCGATCAGCTCCTCGGGGTTGGTGCCCTCGCCCTCCTCGAAGCGCGACTTGAAGGAGTAGTTGCCGGACAGGCCGCCCTTGCCGGTGCGGACGGTGCCGGACCCCTCGGTGAGGTTGCCCTGCCAGCGAGCGGATGCGGTACGGATAGGCATGGCACCGACGCTAACCGAAAGCGGGCCGCCCCGCACCGGACCCCGGGGTCGCGATCCGGGCCGGCGGGAGCGGGCTGTGCCATGATTCGACGCAGGCCCGCGTACGGGAAGGGTGGCCATGTCGCAGGATCTCCCCGTTCCCCGGCAGGACAAGCGAATCCCCATGCAGGACACCAGGTCCGACGACACCACGATCGTCGAGTGGGGCGACGCCGAGCCGGAGTCGTCCGGCCGGGCCGCGCGCTCGCTCGCCGCGCTGGGCCGGGACCGCCGTCTGCCGCCCGTGCTCACCGGGCTCGGCGCGGTGGCCGCGCTCGCCTCGCTGATCGGCGAGTGGCTGGCGATCACGGTGCCGGCCGACACCCGGGGCGAGGACGCACCGGCCCGGCTGACCAGCGGCATCTCTGAGATCGGCGGGCTCGGTACGGCGTACCTGGTGGGCCTGCTCGGGCTGGCGGTGGCGGTGGGGCTGGCGCTGCGCGGTGCCCCGGCGGTGCGGCAGCACGCCCGGCTGGCCGGGCTGGGTCTCGCGGCGGCCGTGCTCGGGGTGCTGGTCGCGACCGCCGCCTCCCTCGAACAGTTGGCCCGGCGCATCCTGTTCTTCGTCAGCGAGCAGAGCCTTCAGGTCGAGCACGGACGCGGCCTGGTCAGCGCGTTCGTCGCTGTCGCACTGCTGGCGGCCGCGCTGCACCTGGCCGGTCGGGCGGCCGGCGGGACGCCCACCGACGGGGAGCCGGACGAGGATCGGCCCGAGCGCCGCCGCCGGGTGGACGAGGACGACGTGCCCCCGGCCCCGGCGGATCTGACGGTGCAGCCCACGGTGCCGTTCGCGGGGCCCGAACGGGCGTACTGACCCAGTTCCGGCGGCCACCGGAGCTTCGCCGCCGATTCGCCGGAAAGCCGTGGTTGCCGCCCGTTCCGCGAGATACGGTTGCTGCCCGCCGTCCCATGGTCGCGGCACCGAGGACCTGGTCGGCCGGCGTGACGGCGGCGGGCGAAGGAGGAACCATGACCCGCCCGGGACTGCCCAAGCTGATCGCCACCGACCTCGACGGCACGCTCGTCCGCAGCGACGAGACCGTCTCCGCGTACACCCATCGGGTGCTGGACCGGGTGCGGTCCGCCGGGATTCCGGTGGTCGGCGCGACCGGCCGCGGACCGCGCCTGACCGAACTCACCCGCAACGACATCCGGGCCGCCGACTTCCTGGTGATGGCCGGCGGCGGCCGGGTGGTGGACCAGAGCGACCCGGAGGGGCCCCTGGTGCTGCGGGACGAGCGGCTGCCCGGTGAGGTGCTGGCCCGGATCCTCACCGACCTGGAGGCGGCGGTCGGCCCGCTCACCGTGATGGTGGAGGCGTCGGACGAGCACGACGCGCCGCTGTGGGGCGACTACCACCCGAGCTGGCCCTACCCGGACCGGTTCGAGGCCCGCAGCCGGGTCGAGTGCCTGTCCTGCGACGTGATCAAGGCGTTCGCCCGGACCGCCGACCACCACGTGGACGAGCTGCTGGCCGCCGCCCGGACGATCGTGCCGCCGGACGTGGCCACGCTCACCCAGGCCGGGCTCGGCTTCATCGAGATCTGCCCGCCCCGCACCGACAAGGCCAGCGGGCTCAGTGTCATCGCCGAACGACTCGGCGTGGACCCGGCCGACGTGCTGGTCTTCGGCGACCAGCCGAACGACCTGCCGATGTTCGACTGGGCCGGATGGGCCCGGGTGGCGGTGGCGAACGCCCACCCGGAGGTCCGGGCCGCGGCGGACGAGGTCACCTTGCGCAACGACGACGACGGCGTCGCGGTCTATCTGGACCGGCTACTCTCCCGGTGATGGAAGATCCACCTCGGCTCGTCGCCTCCGACATCGACGGCACACTGCTGCGCGACGATCGGACGGTCAGCCCGCGTACCGCCGCGGTGCTGGCCCGCATCGCCGCCGCCGGCACCCCGGTGGTCCTGGTCACCGGCCGTCCGATCCGCTGGCTCCCGATGGTGTACGAGCAGCTCGACGCGCCGCTGCCGGCCATCTGCGCCAACGGCGCGGTGGTGTACGACCCGGACACCGACCAGGTACTGCGGGCCGACCCGCTCGCCCCGGAGCTGCTGGCCGAGGTGGCCCGGCGGCTGCGGGCCGAGGTGCCCGGCGTGAGCCTCGCGGTGGAGATCGTGGACAGCCGGCAGATGCGGCACGAGGCGCACTACCCGCTGCGCTGGGACGCCGACCTCGACGCGATCCGGGCGGTCGAGTCGCCGGAGGAACTGCTGGCCGCGCCCGCGGTGAAGTTGCTGGCGCGGGCCGGCGAGCAGGATCCGGACGTCTTCGTGCGGGTGGTGGCGGGTGCGCTGGAGGGGCTGGCCGAGGCGACCCACTCGTCGTACAGCGGGCTGATCGAGATCTCGGCCGCCGGTGTGACGAAGGCAGCCGGCCTGGCCTGGTACGCGGAACGGCTCGGCGTCGACGAGCGGGACGTGGTGGCCTTCGGCGACATGCCCAACGACGTGCCGATGCTGGCCTGGGCCGGACGGGCGGTGGCCGTCGCCAACGCCCACCCGGCCGTACGGGAGATCGCCCACGAGGTCACCGGACCGAACACCGAGGACGGCGTGGCCGCGTACCTGGAGAAGGTCTTCGAGCTGGACTGAGCGGCCGGGGCACCGTGCGGCGCCCCGGCCGGCTGTCACAGGTACTGGCCGGGCGCGTGGCCCTCGCCGGCGCCGGGCATCCCGGGCATGCCCGGCATCACGCCGCCCGGGCCGCTGGGCAGCGCCTGACGGCCGGAACGCATCTGCTCCAGCTGGACGCGGGCGGCCATCTGCTGGGCCACCAGCGCGGCCTGGATGCCGTGGAACAGCCCTTCCAGCCAGCCCACCAGCTGGGCGTGCGCGATCCGCAGCTCGCCCTCGCTCGGCGCCTGCTGCTCGGTGAACGGCAGCGAGATCCGCTCCAGCTCCTCGCGCAGCTCGGGCGCGAGGCCCTCCTTCAGCTCGACGATCGAGCGTTCGTGGATCTCCCGCATCCGGTGCCGGCTCGCGTCGTCGAGCGGCGCCGCCTTCACCTCCTCCAGCAGCTGCTTGATCATGCTGCCGATCCGCATCACCTTGGCCGGCTGCTCGACCAGACGGGTCGGGTCCTCGCCCTTGCCCTCGTCGGTCTGCACCGTGCCGACCGGGCGGCCGTCCGGCCCGACCACCACCACGGTGCCCGGGATGCCATCGTTGCCCTGTTCGTCGTCGTGTCCGGCGGAGTGCGCTTCGGTCATGGCACCCATCTTTACCCACGCCGACCATGTGCACGCGGCCGGTCCGGGGGACGCTACGGTCGCCGCATGCTCTCCGACCCGCGCGAGGTGCTGACCCGCCCGTCCCCGCCCCCGGATGCCACGGTCTCCTACGGCGACCACCCGGACCAGTGCGCCGACCTGCGGCTGCCGGCCGGTGACGGGCCGCCCCGGCCGCTGGTGGTCGTGGTGCACGGCGGCTTCTGGCGGGCGGAGTACGACAGGGCCCACACCGGCCCGATGGCGGCGGCGCTGGCCGCGCTCGGCCACCCGGTCGCGCAGATCGAGTACCGGCGGACCGGCCGGCCGGGCGGAGGGTGGCCGCACACGCTGACCGACGTCCGCGCCGGGATCGCCGCGCTGCCGGCACTCGCCGCCGCCGCGATGCCCGGCCGGGTGGCGCCCGTACCGCCGATCCTGGTCGGTCACTCCGCGGGCGGGCACCTGTCCCTGTACGTGGCCGCGCACGCCCCGGAGACGGTCGGCGGGGTGCTCGCGCTGGCGCCGGTGGCCGACCTCGCGCAGGCGTACCGGCTGGACCTGGACGAGGGTGCGGTGGCCGCGCTGCTCGGCGGCAGCCCGGAGGACGTACCGGACCGGTACGCAGCAGCCGATCCATCGGCATTGGTGCCCATTCGAACACGCACAGTAGTCATTCACGGTGATCAAGATATCCAGGTTCCGATCGCGATCAGCCGGTCCTGGGTGGCGTCCGACCACGCCGCAGGCGGCTCCGCCACGCTCGTTGAGCTGCCTGAATGCGAGCATTTCGGGCTGATCGCACCGGGCTCCACCGCGTGGCCCCAGGTGGTGGCGGCGTTGCGGTCGCTTCACGATGATCTTCAGGGCATTGACGCAGCGTCGTCGACCAGGTAGAACGCCGAAGGGGTGTGCACCATGGCCACCCCGTCGGGAAGGAAATTCGGTGGCACAGATGAACCGCAGGCGGGCGCTGCAACTGCTGGCCGCGCTGGGTACCACCGGACTGGCGGCGGGTTGCGGCTCCGGGGACGACGAGTCCGGGGACCAGGCCGGATCCGGCAGCCCGATCAAAGTCGGGCTGATCGTGCCCGGCAGCGGAGCGAACAAGGCCATCGGTGACGAGATCACCAACGGCTTCCAGCTCTTCCTCAGCATGCGCGGTCAGCAGATCGCCGGCCACCCGGTCACGCTCGTGACCGCCGAGGAGGGCGACACCGCCGCCACCGGAAAGGCCGCCGTCGACCGGCTGCTCAAGGAGGGCGTGCTCGCGCTCACCGGCGTGGTCAGCCCCACCGTGATGACCGGCATCAAGGAGGCGGTCGAGGAGGCCCGAGTGCCCCTGCTCGGCTCCAACGCCTCCCCGTCGACGCTCCAGGGCGTCGTCTACATCTGGCGTACCTCGTATGTGCTCACCGAGCCCGGCGAGGCGCTCGGCGAGTACCTGCGCCAGAAGCTGGACGCGTCCAGCCGGATCGCCATCTTCGGCACCCGTGGCCTGGGCAGCCAGGACGTCATCGAAGGGCTGCGGCGCGCGTACGAGCGGGGCCGCCGGCTCACCGAGGACCCGATCTTCACCGACGACGACCCGAACCCGTCCCGGACGCTCTACTCCGGGCCGATCCGCAAGGCGCTCGGGCGCAAGCCGGACGCGGTCTTCTGCCACTACTCCGGCGCGCAGGCCGTGCAGTTCGTCAAGCAGCTCTACGCCCAGGGCTACCGGGGACCGATCTACGCCCCCGGGTTCCTCACCGAGGGCACCGCGCTCGACCAGCTCGACGACGGGGAGAAGGGCCGCGAGCGCAAGCTCATCCAGACGTACGGGATCGAGACCGCGCTGAACTACTCGGCCGACCTCAACAACACCGCGAACCGGATCTTCGCCTCGGCGTACCGGAAGACGTTCAACTCGGCGCCCACCACGTACGCGATGGCCTCGTACGACGCCGCGCTGGTGCTGGACAAGGCGATCCGGCTGGCCGGGTCGAACCCCTCGCCGCAGCAGGTCAACCTGGCGCTCGGCAAGGTCGGCCAGGTGGACAGCCCGCGCGGCACCTGGCAGTTCAACCAGACCCGCACCCCGCAGCAGAAGTGGTACCTGCGCCGGGTGCAGACCGACGGCCGGCTGCTCTCCAACGTCGTGATCAACGAGCTGGCGACGCTGGGCTGACCGGCCCCCGTACACGCGCAAGGGCGGTCTCCCACCGGGAGGCCGCCCTTCGCGTCGAGGCTCTGCTCAGTGCCGCAGCTCGGCGATGCAGCACTTCACGCTGCCACCGCCCTTCTTCAGCTCGGCCAGCTCCACCGGGACCGGGTGGTAGCCGGCCGCCTTCAGCTTGCCGGCGAGCCGGGTCGCCTCGTTGTTCAGCACCACGTTGAGCCCGTCGCTGACCAGGTTCAGGCCGAACGCCAGCGCGTCCTCGTCGTCCGCGACGATCGCGTCCGGGAAGAGCTGGGCCAGCACCTTCTGGCTGGCGGCCGAGAAGGCACCCGGGTAGTAGACGACGTTCTCGTCGTCGATCGAGGCCAGCGCGACGTCCAGGTGGTAGAAGCGCGGATCGACCAGGTGCAGCGAGACGACCGGCCGCCCGAGCGCCTCCTGCGCCTCGGCGTGCGCGGCCGGCTCGGTCCGGAAGCCGTACCCGGCGAGGATCAGGCCGCCGTGCGCCTCCGGCAGGTACGCGAAGTCGCCCTCACCCTCGTTCGTCTCGCTCGGCGCGATGAACCGCCAGCCCCGCTGCTCGTAGAACGCCCGGTGCGCGGCGGCCTCCGCGGACCGCTGCTCGTGCTTGAACCGGGCGCCGTAGACCGTGCCGTCGACCACGAACGCGCCGTTCGCGGCGTAGACCATGTCCGGCAGACCCGCCTCGGGAGTCAGCAGGTGCACCTCGTGGCCCAGCCCGACGAGCGTCTCGCGCAGCCGGTCCCACTGCTTGACCGCCAGGTCGGCGTCGACCGGCGTGGTCACGTCCATCCACGGGTTGATCGCGTACTCGACCGTGAAGTGCTCGGGCGAGCACATGAGATATGTCCGCTTTCGCGAGACTCGCTGCTGGTTCACGGTCACCAAGAGTAGGTACGGTACAACTTTGGTAACAGCCACAAGCATTGCTTCCCGGGAGCGGAACGTTGCAGATAGACGCGGTCGACCAGCGAATCATTGCGTTACTCGTCGCGGATGCTCGCGCCTCGTACGCGGACATCGGCAGCCGGGTGTCACTCTCCGCCCCCGCCGTCAAGCGACGCGTCGACCGCCTCCGATCCGCCGGGGTGATCCGGGGATTCACCGCCGTCGTCGACCCGGCCGCGGTCGGCTGGACCACCGAGGCGTTCGTCGAGCTGTTCTGCGCCGGCCGGACCACACCGGCGCAGATCGGCGCCGCCGCCCGCCGCCACCCCGAGGTGGTCGGCGCGTACACCGTCTCCGGCGAGGCGGACGCGCTCGTGCACCTGCGCGCCGCGGACATCGCCCACCTGGAGGAGGCGCTGGAACGGCTGCGCGCCGAATCGTTCGTCACCTCGTCGCGCAGCACCATCGTGCTCTCCCGGCTGGTCGAGTCCCCCGGCGTCGGACCGTCCACGCCTTGACCTCAACCTCGCTTCATGTCGTGCACTGGACCGCGTGACCGGCGAGACGCGAGGAGGCGGTATGCGTGCGGTGTGGCTGCGGGAGTTCGGCGGACCGGAGGTGCTCGTGCCCGGAACGGCACCCGACCCGGCACCCGGACCGGGCCAGGTCCTCGTCGACGTGGCACACGCGAACATCACGTTCGTCGAGACGATGTTCCGGGCCAGCGGCTTCGGGCCGTTCGGCAGCGAACTGCCGGTGATCCCCGGTAACGGGGTCGGCGGCACGGTCACCGCGCTGGGACCGGGCGTCGACCCGGCGCTCGCCGGCCGCGTCGTGGTCACCGCCACCGGCGGCACCGGCGGGTACGCCGAACGCGTCGTCGTCGACCGGGACGCGCCTGTCCCCGTACCCCCGGGGTTGCCGCTGGACGCGGCGGTGGCGCTGATGGCCGACGGCCGGACCGCCCTGATGCTGGCCCGGGCGGCCGGGCTGCGGCCGGGCGACCGGGTGCTGGTCGAGGCGGCGGCCGGCGGCGTCGGGTCGCTGCTCACGCAGCTCGCGGCCGCCGCCGGCGCGACGGTGGTGGCCGCGGCCGGCGGCGACCGCAAGGTGGGCGTGCTCCGCGCCGCCGGCGTCGACGTGGCGGTCGACTACAGGCAGGCGGGCTGGGCCGACCGGGTCCGGGACGCCGTGGGCGCCGTCGACGTGGTGTTCGACGGCGTGGGCGGGCCGCTCGCCCGGGAGGCGTTCGACCTGCTGGACCCCGGCGGGCGGATGCTCAGCTTCGGGCTGGCCGGCGGCACCTGGGCGGACATCCCGGCCGAGTCGGCAGCCGCACGCGGGGTGACGCTGCTGAGCCCCCGACCCGGCCCGGACGAGCTGCGCGCCCTCACCGAGGCGGCGCTCGCCGAGGGCGCGGCCGGGCGGCTGCGGCCGCTGATCGGGCAGCGCTTCCCGCTGGAACGGGCCGCCGCCGCGCACGCCGCGATCGAGGCCCGGGAAACCCTGGGCAAGACCTTGCTCGACGTACGCTGAGCAGCGCTCAGAGGTACATGCCGGTGCGGTGCTCCTCGGCCCGGGCCGGCTTGTCGCCCTCGCCGAAGAAGCGCTTGCCGCCGAACTCGCCGTGCAGACGGTCGTCCAGCTCGTCGGCGAGACCGGTCATCACCTGCACCGCGAGCATCAGGTGGGTGGGCTGGAAGTTGCGGCCGAACACCGGGATCGAGGCCCACACCGTGTCGTCGGCGCAGTAGAGCCGGCCGATCGGCATCCGGTTGGTCAGCTCGGAGAGCTTCACGTACAGGCGCTCGGTCGGCTCGACCTCGGTCAGCACCGGCGAGAAGACGTCCACGAGCGGCGGGTTGTCGCGCACCCGGACGAAGACCATGGCCGAGCCGGCCCGGATGTTGATGTCGCCGTCGGAGTCGACCTGGAGCTGGTCGGACGCGGACTTCAGCATCGTCGACACGACGGTACGGACCCGCTCCTCCAGGGCCAGCACGTCGTTCTCGCCGGACTGCGCGGCCGCCGCCGCGGCCAGCGCCTCGTCCAGGTCGGCCTCGACGTCGCGGTCCGGGCCGAACTCGCTGCGTGCGGTACCGAGCGGCTCCACGGGAAGCGCGTCGCCCTCGGCGTCGTGCACCAAATAGACGAGGAAGGCCGGGTGCGGTGCACCGTAGACGTCACGCAGCGTCCGGGACAGCACGGCGGCCAGCCGGGTCGACTCGTCGGTGCCGCAGTCCAGCCCGAACTGCTCACCGGAACCCGGCACCACACCCGGCGGCGACCAGCCGAGCGCCACCATGTCGGCCACCGCGGCCCGGTCCAGCCGGTAACCCTGCGGCAGCGTGGCGTTTCCGACCGCGCGGGCCGAGAGGCGCCCCTCCTCGCCCGCGTCCACGCTCACCGAGTAGACGGCGTCGCCGGTGCCCGAGGCGGTCGGGTCGAGCGTGACCTCCAGGTGCCCACCGGAGGGCAGCCCGCGCAGCCGGTCGGCGAGCGCCCGGGCGAACTCGCGCCAGGCCTCGGTGACCTTGGCCCGCAGATCAGCAGTGGTCGGCTCGTCGAGCAGGATCGACTCGTGGTGCTCCGGCGCGCTGCCGGTGGCGTGGTGCTCCGACGTCGCGCCGGTGGCGTGGTGCTCCGGCGCGCCGCCGGCAGGCTCGTCGACCGGCTCCGAGGGGTGGTCCGCCGTCATGATCGCCTCCGTCCGTTCCCGCCACCCTACCCAGGGGCGAAGGGGACCGAATCCCGCGCGAGGCGCTAATCCTCGGGTGTGGAACCCCCCAGGTCCACCGGCCAGGACCCGGCCAGCGCACTGAGCCGCTCGGCCACCGCGGCCGGGTCCGCGCCGCGCCCCACCGCCAGCCCCAGCAGGTACGCGGTGACCGGCGCACCCGGCCGGACCACCTGGTGGGCCACGTCCCGGGCCACGTCGAGCACAGTCGGCACAGGCACCCCCGCCGGGTCCAGGTCCAGTTCGGCGCAGACCGCCGTGACCCAGTCGTCCAGCACCGTCATCTCGTCCACTCCTCCGCCCGGCGTACGTCCTCGTCAGTGTCGCAGTCGAACCACGGCGGCGGCCCCGAGCCGGACCAGGACACCTCGCGTACGGCGACGTCGGCCAGCAGCCCGCGTACCGGCGCGCCGTCGAGCGAGCCGCCCCGCGTCCCGGCGAGCCGGTCGAGGGCGGACCGCAGGGCCGATACCCGCCATAGGGCGCAGAGGTGCTGGCGTCGGCCGTCCCCGTCCACGTAGCAGGCGAGCGCGGCGGACCGGCCGTCCAACGTCTCCCGCCAGGTGGCAGGCGCGTCTTCCGGCCCGGCGGCGGCAGGCGCGTCTTCCGGCCCGCTGGCTGCGGGGTCGAGCGCGGGCGGCGGGTCGTCGCGGGGGTGCCAGGCGGCGAGCGCGCGTCGCAGCTCGGCCACCGCTGCGGTGGTGAGCAGCGGCAGGTCGGCGGCGAGCACTGCGACTGTCGTCGTACCGGGGTCGAGCAACGCCAGCCCGGCTGCCGTGGCGGCCACCGGACCGCCCCCGGGCGGCTCCTCCCGGGCCGTCCGGACTCCGCTGGGCAGCGGGCCGGACGAGCCGACCACGATCCGCTGGTCCGCGTCGGCCACCGCGTCCAGCACCCGGTGCAGCATCGGCCGGCCGCCTACTGCCCGGGCCGGCTTGTCCACCCCGCCCATCCGCCGCGCCGCACCACCGGCGAGCAGGATCGCCGCGTACCCCGTCACCGCCTCACAGTAGCCACAGCCACGTCGCCGCATCCCGGCTCGGACCTCTGCCCGGTGTTGTTGGCGGTTTTCCGACGTTGATCGACTGCTTTCCGCCGAAGTGGTGGCATCCAGGGCCCTCCGATACCGCCACTTCGCCGAACTGGTGTCGATCATGGGGCTCCGACCGGCCCTGGGGCGGGGTGGGGCGGGGTGCGGGCGGCGGGGTGGCCGGGGAGGATGGCGGCATGGGACGGGCGACGGATCGGCGTGGTGTGCTGCGGATCGACCTCGACGCGGCCGGGGACGGCCGGGAGCGGATCCGGCGGCAGGACACCCTGGCCGTGGAGGAGCCGCTGGAGATCCGCGTCGGCGCGGCCGGGCCGGGTCGACGCCGGCCGCTGGCGGTGACGATGCGTACGCCCGGCGACGATCTGGACCTGGCGATCGGCTTCCTGCTCACCGAAGGGCTGATCCGGTCGGCGGAGGACGTGCACACCGCGCAGCTCTGCGCCGGCGCGGAGACGCCGAACACGTACAACGTGGTCGACGTGGTGCTCTCGCCCGGTGTGCCGGAGCCCGTCACCGACCCGGCGCGCAACTTCTACACCACCAGCTCGTGCGGCGTGTGCGGCAAGGCGAGCATCGACTCGGTACGCACCCGCTCGCAGTTCGCGGTGCGGGACGACCCGCTGGTGGTCACCGCCGACCTGCTGGCCGGGCTGCCGGACCGGCTGCGTGCCGCGCAGCGCGCCTTCGACCGCACCGGCGGCCTCCACGCCGCCGGCCTCTTCACCCCCGACGGGGAACTCGTCGTGCTGCGCGAGGACGTCGGGCGGCACAACGCGGTGGACAAGGTGCTCGGCTGGGCCACCCGGGAAGGGCGACTGCCGCTGGCCGGGCACGTGCTGCTGGTCTCCGGACGGGCCAGCTTCGAACTCACCCAGAAGGCGTGGATGGCGGGCGTGCCGCTGCTCGCGGCGGTGTCCGCGCCGAGCACGCTCGCGGTCGAGCTGGCCGAGGAGGCCGGGATGACGCTTGTCGGCTTCCTGCGCGGGCCGACCATGAACGTCTACACCGGGGCGGCGCGCGTCGGCGGTTGACGGCACCGGCATCGCGGACGTGGCCGTCCCGCCGGACGGGTGAGCGGTCACCGGCGAGGCCGTCCCGGCGGACGGTGAGCGCTCATCGGCGGGCCGGTCCGGCAGACACGGGTGAGCGCTCACCGGCGTGGGCGTCGGCGGCGGCGGCGCAGCACCGCGCCGTCGTTCGGACCGCCCCGGCCGTCCAGCGCGGACGGGGCGACGCCACGCCGGAGCGCCTCGTCCAACAGCACCGCGAGCGAGTAGCCGGGGTGGGCGGACAACACCCGCTCCAGGGCGACGGCGGCCAGTGCCCCGTGCCCCGATCGCCACGCGGCGAACGCGAGCAGGCAGCCCGGCGCGGCGATCAGGTCCGGCTCGGCGCGCCGCAGCACGTCCGTCCAGAGGCTGATGTCCTCGTCCCGGCCGTCGGTCCGGGACCAGGCGTGGTCGCGTACCGCGGCGTGGACGAGGAGCACTGTCAGCCAGGCCACCTCGTCGTCGTCCATCCGCTCGCCGCGCCGCTGCCGGCGAAAGGCGGCTCGCACGGCTGCCGTACCCGCCGTCCGCACCGCACGCGGCGCCGCACCCGAAGCGGGGCCGTCGGCCGGAACCGGCAACTCCCCGTCCGACCCGGGGCCGTCGGCCGGAATCGACGCCTGTCCGCCCGGCCCGGAGCCGTCGGCCGGTGCGCCGCCCAGCGGGCTTCCGGCCGACGGTGCGGACGGGGGCCCGGTGAGCGCGGCCAGGCGGAGACGGGCCCGAGCGGTGGCCCGGCGCATGGCGAGCCGGACCGGCCCGTCGAGCGGGGACACCTGCGCGACCAGCGCGGCCCGGTCGGGCAGCGCGACCTGACCGGCGAACACGGCGGCCGCGCTGACCTGGCTGGCGGCCGGGTCGTACGGGGTGCCCTCGGGTGGGCAGCAGGACGGCTCGGCGCACAGGTACGACCACCAGCGCCCGTCGGTGACCCGCAGCGCGTCGAGCACCGTAAGACCGGTGGCGGTCAGCGCGTCGCCGATCGCGTCCACGATCCCCGTCACCCGGGCGGCCGGACCGTAGCCGACGACTGTGGCGGCGTCGGCGTCCTGCCGGGCCACCACCTGCGCCAGGTGCCGGGCCGCCGGGCCGGGGTCGACGCCCGGTGCGGGCAGGTCGCCTCGGGCGGCGAAGACGACGCGGCGGCCGCGTACCGCGACCACCACGACACTGTCGGCGGGATGGAAGCCGAGCAGGTAGGGCACGGCCGCGACCATGTCGGCCGGCGAGCGGACGGAGAGGCGCGCTGGCTCGGTGGAGTTCATGCCGGGAGCGTGGGCGGCCGAGTGCCACCGCGTCCGCCCCTGTGGACGACACGCCGTCCGTCCACAGATACGGAGCGTATCGGTGCAGCTCAGCGGCGATCGGCGGCGGCGCTCGGCACACGGATGTCCGGGGTACCGGCTACCTTGCGCACATGGACCTGGCGTACCTGCGGGCACACCCGGAGCACCTGCCGACCTTCCTGACCCACCAGCGGATCCGGGAGACGCCGGTGTCCGGTGGTGACATCTGCGCCGCCTCCCGGCTCACGCTGGACGACGGGCACTCGGTGTTCGCCAAGACGTGGCCGGAACGGGCCGCGCGTCCGCTGCCGGAGGGCTTCTTCGCCGCCGAGGCGGCCGGGCTGCGCTGGCTGCGCGAGGCCGGCTCGGTGCCCGTACCGGATGTGTTCGTCGCGTTGCCCGACCTGCTGGCGCTCGACTGGGTGGAGCCCGGCGAGCCGACGCCGGAGGCCGCGGAGGCGTTCGGCCGCGACCTGGCCGGGCTGCACCGCGCCGGGGCGCCCGCGTTCGGCGCGGACTGGCCGGGGTTCATCGGCGCGCTGCCGCAGGACAACACGCCCGACCCCGGTCCGTGGCCGGACTGGTTCGCCCGGCGCCGCCTCCTGCCCTACCTGCGCCTGTCGGTCGACGGTGGGGCGCTCGACGGCGCCGGGGCGGCGCTCGTCGAGCAGGTCGTCGACCGGATCGGCGAGTTCGGCGGTGACGAGCCGCCGGCCCGGCTGCACGGCGATCTCTGGCCGGGCAATCTGCTCTGGGGTGCCGACGACCGGGTGTGGCTGGTCGACCCGGCCGCGCACGGCGGCCACCGCGAGACCGACCTGGCGCAGCTCGCGCTGTTCGGCGGCCCGCCGCACCTGGACCGGATCATGGCGGCCTACCGGGAGGCGTGGCCGCTCGCCGACGGGTGGCGGGAGCGGGTGCCGCTGCACCAGTTGCACCTGCTGCTCGTGCACACCGCGATCTTCGGCGCGGCGTACGCGGACGCCGTGGGTTCGACCGCCCGTGCCGCCCTCCGCGGGCTCGACCGCGCTACGGTCGACCGATGAGTACCCCCCGGACGACGACCGACGGCGTTCTCGCCGACCGGTACGGCCGTGTCGCCCGGGACCTGCGGGTCTCGCTCACCGACAAGTGCAACCTGCGCTGCACCTACTGCATGCCGGCCGAGGGCCTGCCCTGGCTGGCCAATCCGCAGCTGCTCACCGACGACGAGATCGTCCGGCTGGTGGGTGTCGCGGTGACCCGGCTCGGCATCACCGAGGTGCGCTTCACCGGCGGTGAGCCGCTCATCCGGCCCGGCCTGCCCGGCATCGTGGCGGCGGTCGCCGCGCTCACGCCCCGGCCGCGCGTCTCGCTGACCACCAACGGCATCGGCCTGGCCCGCATGGCGCCGGCGCTGCGCGCGGCCGGACTGGACCGCGTCAACGTCTCGCTCGACACGCTGGACCGGGACCGGTTCACCGCGCTGACCCGCCGCGACCGGCTCGCCGACGTGCTCGCCGGGCTGGCCGGGGCCGCCGAAGCCGGGCTGACCCCGGTGAAGATCAACTCGGTGCTCATGCGGGGCACGAACGACGACGAGGCGCCCGCGCTGCTCCGGTTCGCCCTCGCGCACGGCTACGAGCTGCGGTTCATCGAGCAGATGCCGCTCGACGCCCAGCACGGCTGGGACCGCTCGACCATGGTCACCGCCGACGAGATCCTGGCCTCCCTGCGCGCCGCGTTCGCGCTCACGCCGGACCCGTCCGAGCGGGGCGCGGCACCGGCCGAGACGTGGCTGGTGGACGGCGGGCCGGCCCGGGTCGGGGTGATCGCCAGCGTGACCCGGCCGTTCTGCGGCGACTGCGACCGCACCCGGCTCACCGCCGACGGCCAGGTGCGCAACTGCCTGTTCGCCACCGAGGAGTCGGACCTGCGCGGCGCGTTGCGCGACGGCGCGGACGACGAGGAGCTGGCTCGCCGCTGGCGGTCCGCGATGTGGGCCAAGCGGGCCGGGCACGGCATCGACGACCCCACGTTCCTCCAGCCCGCACGCTCGATGTCGGCGATCGGAGGCTGAGGGTGGAGCTCACCGTCCGCTACTTCGCCGGCGCCCGCGCGGCCGCCGGACGACCCGAGGAGACCGCATCCGCCGGCGTATCACTGGACGAACTCCTCGATGACCTGTCCGCCCGGCACGGCGAACGCCTCGCGGTGGTGCTGAAGGCGGCGAGTTTCCTGGTCGACGGTGTGGCCTGTCATGATCGACGGGCACTGTTGCCGGCCGGGGTGACGGTGGACGTGCTGCCGCCCTTCGCGGGCGGCTGAGGGGGGCACACGTGCTGGCGATGGCGACATTCCTGGGCTTCGTCGTGCTCGTGATCGGCCTGATCCACTTCTACCTGTGGAAGCGGCTGGTCCGGGACACCACGCGCCCCGGGCGGTGGCGCCGGGCCGGTGGCGTGGCGATCGCGGCGCTGGCGGTGCTCGTACCGGTGACCATGGCGGGCACCCGCAACGGCTGGTACTGGCTGGCCTGGCCCGGCTACCTCTGGGTCGCGCTCATGTTCTACCTGCTGGTGCTGCTGCTGGTGCTGGAGGTGCCGACCGCCGTGGTCCGGCTCGTGCTGCGCCGGCGGGCCCGCGCGGCGGTCGCCGCCGGTCCGGAGCCGGAGCCCGCGCTCGTCGGCGCCGCGACGGCGGAGGGTGCGACGCCGCCGCCTGTCGACAGCACCGACGCGCCGCCGCCCGGCACCCACGCGCCGGACCACGACCCCTCCCGGCGCTTGCTGCTCGCGCGCGGGGCGGCGATCTTCGCCGGGCTCACCGCCGCCGGCGTCACCGGGTACGGCGTCCGCACCGCGATGGGCCCGCCGCAGCTCGACCGGGTGCAGATCCCGCTGGCCAAGCTGCCCCGGAGCATGGACGGCCTGCGTATCGCCACCGTCTCGGACATCCACCTCGGGCCGCTGCGCGGCAGGGCGCACACCGAGCAGATCGTCGCGATGATCAACCGGATGGACGCCGACCTGGTCGCGGTGGTCGGTGACCTGGTCGACGGCACGGTGGCCGAGCTGGGTGAGGCCGCCGAGCCGCTGCGCGACCTGCGGTCCCGGTACGGCAGCTTCTTCGTCACCGGCAACCACGAGTACTACTCGGGCGTGGAGGAGTGGGTCCGCGAGGTGGACCGGCTCGGCCTGCGCGTGCTCCAGAACGAGCGGCAGGAGATCCAGGCCCGGGGCGGTGTGCTGGACCTCGCCGGGGTGAACGACGTGAGCGCCGCCGGCACCGGGGTGGCCGCGCCCGCCGACTACGCCGCCGCCCTCGGTGACCGCGACCCGAGCCGGCCGGTGGTGCTGCTGGCGCACCAGCCGGTGGCCGCGCAGGAGGCGGCGAAGTTCGGCGTCGACCTGCAACTCTCCGGGCACACGCACGGCGGCCAGATGGTGCCGTTCAACCTGGCGGTGAAGCTCGAACAGCCGGTGGTCTCCGGTCTCGGCGAGGTCGACGGCACGAAGGTCTACGTCACGAACGGCGCCGGCTTCTGGGGCCCGCCGGTGCGGGTGGGCGCGCCTCCCCAGGTGACGCTCGTCGAGCTGCGCGCGCAATAGCGTGCATGGGCCGCCGAGTCCAGCACCGCATTGCTCAGGTCACCCGTACGCGTGGCGACGGGCGGGCGGTGGACCGGACGTGACAGGATGCGGCGTGCCTCCGTTCAGCGCCGCACCCCCCGGTGGCCTCCCGCCGTACGTCGCGGATCTGCACATCCACTCGAAGTACTCCCGCGCGTGCAGCCGCGACCTGACCCTGCCGAACCTGGCCTGGTGGGCCCGGCGCAAGGGCATCGGCGTGCTCGGCACCGGCGACTTCACCCATCCCGCCTGGTACGACCACCTGCGGGAGACGCTGCATCCGGCCGAGCCGGGCCTGTACCGGCTCTCGCCCGAGGCGGAGCGGGACGTGGCCCGTCGATTGCCGCCCCGGCTCGCCAGTGAGGCGGAGGCCGACCCGGTCCGGTTCATGCTGAGCGTGGAGATCTCCACGATCTACAAGCGCGACGACCGGACGCGCAAGGTGCACCACCTGATCTACCTGCCGGACCTGGACGCGGTGGCCCGGTTCAACACCGCGCTGGGCCGGATCGGCAACCTCGGCTCGGACGGCCGGCCGATCCTCGGGCTGGACTCCCGCGACCTGCTGGAGATCACGCTGGAGGCGAGCCCGGACGGCTACCTGGTGCCCGCGCACATCTGGACGCCGTGGTTCTCCGCGCTCGGCTCGAAGTCCGGCTTCGACGCGATCGCCGACTGCTACGCGGATCTGGCCGAGCACATCTTCGCGGTGGAGACCGGCCTGTCGTCCGACCCGGAGATGAACTGGCGGGTCGGCAGCCTGGACCGCTACCAGCTGGTGTCGAACTCGGACGCGCACTCGCCGCCCGCGCTGGCCCGGGAGGCGACGGTCCTGACCGCCGCCCGCGACTACTTCGCGATCCGCGAGGCGCTGCGTACCGGTGACGGGCTCGCGGGCACGGTGGAGTTCTTCCCGGAGGAGGGCAAGTACCACGCCGACGGGCACCGTCTGTGCGGCGTGAACTGGTCGCCGGAGCGGACCCGTGAGGCAGGCGGGCGCTGCCCGGAGTGTGGCAAGCCGCTCACGGTGGGCGTACTCAGCCGGGTGGAGGAGCTGGCGGACCGACCGGTGGGGCACCGTCCGGCGCACGCGCGCGAGGTGACGCATCTGGTGCCGCTGGCCGAGATCCTGGGTGAGTTGAACCGGGTCGGCGCGCGGTCGAAGAAGGTAGAGGGCAAGCTCAACGAGCTGATCGCCGCGCTCGGCCCGGAGCTGGAGATCCTGACGCGCACCCCGATCGAGGAGATCGGTCGCGTCGGCGGCGAGCTGCTCGCTGAGGGCATCGGCCGGCTGCGGCGCGGCGACGTGCGCCGGGTGCCGGGCTACGACGGGGAGTACGGCGTGATCACGCTGTTCGACCCGGCGGAACTGGGCGCTCCGGGTGCCCGGGCCGGGCAGGAGACGCTGTTCGACGTACCGGTGCCCGCGCAGCGGCGGCCCGCGGAGCCGGCACCGAAGCCGAAGGCCAAGCGCCCGGCGGCGGCCCGGCCGGAGCCGAAGCGCACGCCGCCGCCGGCGCCCCCGATCGCGCCGCCGCCGTCTCCGCACGAGCCGTTCGAGCCGATGCTCGCCGGGATGGAGGAGGTCGGCACCGGCCTGCTGGACCGGCTGGACGCGATGCAGCGGGTGGCCGCGTCGGCGCCGGGTGGCCCGCTGCTGATCGTGGCCGGTCCGGGCACCGGCAAGACGCGGACGCTCACCCACCGGATCGCGTACCTGTGCGCGGAGCTGAACGTCTTCCCCGACCAGTGCCTGGCGATCACGTTCACCCGGCGGGCGGCCGAGGAGCTGCGGCACCGGCTGGACGGGCTGCTCGGCCCGGTCGCCGAGGACGTCACAGTCGGCACGTTCCACTCGCTCGGCCTGACCGTGCTGCGGGAGAACGCGGCGGCGGCCGGGCTGCCGGCGGACTTCCGGATCGCCGACGACGCGGACCGGGCGGCGGCGCGTGCCGAGGCCGGTGACGACGACGAGCGGTACGTGGCACTGCTGCGCAAGCGGGACCTGGTCGACCTGGACGAGCTGCTGACGCTGCCGGTGGCCCTGCTGAAGGGCGATCGGAAGCTGGTCCGGGAGTACCGCGAGCGGTGGAAGTGGATCTTCGTCGACGAGTACCAGGACGTCGACGCGGTCCAGTACGACCTGCTGCGGCTGCTCAGCCCGCCGGACGGGAACCTGTGCGCGATCGGTGACCCGGACCAGGCGATCTACTCGTTCCGGGGCGCCGACGTGGGCTACTTCCTGCGCTTCTCGCAGGACTTCACCGACGCCCGGCTGGTCCGGCTGAACCGCAACTACCGCTCCTCGGCGCCGATCCTGGCCGCCGCCGTGCAGGCCATCGCGCCGTCGTCGCTGGTGCGCGGCCGTCGTCTCGACCCGGCCCGGCTCGACCCGGAGGCGCCGCTCGTCGGCCGGTACGCGGCGAGTTCCGCCTACGACGAGGCCGACTTCGTGGCCCGTACCGTGGACGAGCTGGTCGGCGGCCTGTCCCACCGTTCGCTCGACTCGGGGCGGATCGACGGGCGGACCACCTCGCTGTCCTTCTCCGACATCGCGGTGCTGTACCGCACCGACGCGCAGGCCGCGCCGATCGTGGACGCGCTGGCCCGGGCGAACATCCCGGTGCAGAAGCGCTCGCACGACCGGCTGCGCGACCGTCCCGGCGTACCGGCGATCGCCCGCGAGCTGCGCCACGCCGGGCTCGACGGTTCGCTCGCCGCCCGGGTACGCCAGGCCGGGCAGATCCTGGCCGAGCGCTTCGCGGTGCCCACGCTCGACGGCTCCGGCGCGGTACGCCCCGAGGACGTCCGCACGGCGGTCGACCTGCTCACCCCGCTGGCCCGGCGCTGCGGCGAGGACCTGGACCTGTTCCTCAACCAGCTCGCCACCGGCGCGGAGGTGGACGCGCTGGACCCGCGCGCCGAGGCGGTCACGCTGCTCACGCTGCACGCCGCGAAGGGCCTGGAGTTCCCGGTGGTGTTCCTGGTCGGCGCCGAGGACGGTCTGCTGCCGCTGCGCTGGCCCGGCGCCGAGCCGGACGACGACGCGGTGGCCGAGGAGCGGCGGCTGTTCTTCGTCGGGTTGACCCGGGCACAGGACCGGCTCTACGTCAGCCATGCGGGCCGGCGCGCCCGGCACGGCGCGGAACGCGACACCCGCCCGTCGCCGTTCCTCGGCGTGATCGACCCGGCGTTGTTCGAGCGCCTGGACGCGACCGAGCCCCGCCGTCCGAAGGACCACCAGCTCCGGCTGATCTGACCGGCGCGGGTCCGGCGGGCCACGAACGCCGGGCCAGGCCCGCACGATTCAGGTGAGGACGGCGGCGAGCCACGCGCCGCCGAGCAGCGCCGGTCCGAACGGCACCGGCGTGTCCCGGCGTACCCGGCCGGCGGCGAGCAGGACGAGCACCGCGACTCCGGCGAGCACGTGCGGCAGGAGCAGCCCGAGCCGCAGCGCCGGCCAGCCGAGCCAGCCCAGCGGCAGTCCGAGTGCGGCGGCGAGCTTCACGTCGCCGAAGCCGAGCCGGGCGCGGGGCAGCAGGGCCAGCAGCGCGTACCCGATGAGGGAGAGCGCGGCCCCGGCCACGGCGACGGCCAGGCGGCGCGGTTCGCCGGTCGCCGCCGTCGCAGCGGTGAGGCCGAGCCCGCCGCCGAGCGCGACCACGCCGACGAGCGGGTCGGGCAGCCGCAGCGCGGTCAGGTCGGTGACCGTGAGGACCAGCCCGGTGGCGGCGACCAGCAGCAGCGCGGGCAGTGCCGGGTCGGCGCCCCTGGTGGCGGCGAGCCCGCCGAACACCACGACGCCGACCAGGGCGAGCGTGCTCCGGCGCGGAGCGCCGCCAGGGGGCACCGTGACGAGCGACCGGCCGACCGGCACAGCCGCCCACCCGGCCGCCGCACCGAGCAGGGCGATCCCCGTCACCAGCAGCACCGACACGGCCGGGACGCTACCGCCGGGCGGGCTCCCCGGCCGTCCCGTTGACGGCTGGTGGCGGGGAACGGCGGGGTCGCTCGGTGCTCACCACCACCGCCACGCCGACCACGATGACCGCGCCGCCCATCAGCACCTGCGAGGTGATCGGTTCGGCGACGAACAGCGCGCCGAGTATCACCGCGACCACCGGGTTCACGTACGCGTACGTGGAGACCAGGGAGATCGGCGCGTGGGCGAGCAGCCAGACGTACGCGGTGAAGGCGACGAGCGATCCGGCCACCATCAGGTAGGCCATCGCCGCCCAGGACCGTCCGGTCACGTCCGCGAAGGAGAAGCCGCGCAGCTCACCCCGGGCCACGCCGACGAGCGCGAGCACCGCAGCGCCCGCGACCATCTCGTAGACGGTGGCCACGAACGGGTCGGCGGGCATCCGGATCTTCCCGGACAGGTACGAGCCGACCGACCAGCTCGCCGCCGCGGCGACCACGGTCAGCGCGCCCGCGACCGGCACGCCGTCGACGCCGTCGCGGGGCAGCACGAGCAGGACCAGGCCGGCGAAGCCGAGCGCCACCCCGAGGAACGTCCAGGGTCGTGGCCGGTCCCCGCCTGCCGTCCGCAGCAGCACCACGAGCAGCGGCACGGTGGCGACGAGCAGCGCCGCCACCCCGGACGGTACGGCGGTCCCGGGCGGGCCGGACTCGGCGAGCACCACCAGACCGTTGCCGCCGGCGAGCAGCAGCACGCCGATCAGCGCGGCCGAGCCGACGCGGTGCGCGGGCACCCGCAACGCGCCGGGTCCGCGTCGCAGGCGCAGCACGACCGCGAGCACCACCGCGGCGGCGGCGAACCGCATGGCAGCGGAGATCAGTGGCGGCAGGGACTCGACGGCGACCCGGATGCCCAGGTATGTCGAGCCCCACAGCAGGTAGACCAGCACGAGGGCGGTCCAGATCAGCGCGGTGCGGGCCGGCGGCATCGCGGAATCGACGACGTTCGTCGCACTCGTGGGGCGTGAGCTCATCGTCTGACCACGCTACGGTGACCACGGCGTCGGCGTCCCCAGTTGGTGGCCGGCCTCTCAGCACTGGCGTACGCAGGAGGCGTTCATGTCGAACTTCGGTCCACCGGGCGGCGGCTCTCCCGACCCCTGGGGACGGCCCGACGACGGCTACGCCCCGCAGCCCGACCCCCGCTACGCCCCGCAGGGCGATCCGCGTTACGCCCCGCAGCCGGATCCGCGGTACGGCCCGCCGGGCGCGCGGCCGTACGGCCCGCCCGCCGACCAGTACGGTCCGCCCGACCAGTACGGGCCGCCTGCCCAGCAGCACGGGCCCGCCGACCGGTACGGCCCGCCGGCCGATCAGTACGGGCCGCCGACGCAGCGCTTCGAGCCGGGCCCGGCCTGGTCCCCGCAGCAGGGTCATCCGGGTGACCCCTATGCCGGGCCGCAGTACGGGGGTGGTCAGCCGCCGTACGCCGAGCCGGCGCCGCCGAAGCGCGGGAAGGGCCCGCTGCTGGTGGTGGTGATCGTGCTGGCCGTGCTGCTGCTGGGCGGCGCCGGGGCGTACTGGATGCTGGGCCGGGACGAGCAGACGCCGACCGGCGGCACGACGGCCGCCACCCCGCCGGTAGCGGATCCGACCGGCGAGGCCGTGCCGCCGAGCGAGCCGGCCGACACGACGCCCACGACGGCGGCTCCGGCCTCGTCGACCGATCCGCGTTTCGTCAAGGCGGGCCAGTGCGTCGCCAACGAGGGTGGCGGTGGCCAGCCGAAGCTGGTGATCGCCGACTGCGCCCCGAAGACGTACGAGGTGCTGCGCCGCATCGACGGCGCGACGAGCGGCAAGAAGGACGCGGAGGCGAAGTGCGGGAAGGTGGCCGGTTACACCGACTGGTACTTCTTCGACAGTGAGCTGGACACGCTCGACTTCGTGCTCTGCCTGAAGCGCCGCTGACCCTGTCCGCCTGTCGGTAACCAAAACTAGGGCTGTCTAGCATCCACGCTAGACAGCCCTAGTTTTGTATCGAGGCCGACACGCGGTAGCCGCCTCTACGCGCATCTAGCCTGGTCACTAGAGAACCCGATACTGTGCGATTCGTGGATCCGGTCCGCAACCCGTACGCACCGGGCGCCGGCCAGCGCCCGCCCGAACTCGCCGGGCGGGGGCGGGAACTGGACGTCTTCGACGTGGTGCTGGAACGGATCGCCCGCGGTCGCCCCGAACGCAGCCTGATGCTCACCGGCCTGCGGGGAGTCGGCAAGACGGTCCTGCTCAACACGCTGCGTTCCGAGGCGATCAACCATCTCTGGGGCACCGGCAAGATCGAGGCCCGGCCGGACCAGTCACTGCGCCGCCCGATCGCCGCCGCGCTGCACATGGCGGTCCGCGAACTGGCACCCCGGCACCGCGCACCGGACCGGATCGACGCGTTCCTCGGCGTCCTCAAGGCGTTCGCGCAGCGCTCCGCCCCCACCGGACGGGGCGGCGCGGCACCCAGGCTGCGCGACCGCTGGCAGCCCGGCATCGACGTACCGGCGAGCAGCGGCCGCGCCGACTCCGGCGACATCGAGATCGACCTGGTCGAACTGCTCAGCGACGCGGCGGCGGTCGCCACCGACGTCGGCACCGGCATCGCGATCTTCATCGACGAGATGCAGGACGTCGGCGCCGAGGACGTCTCCGCGCTCTGCGCCGCCTGCCACGAGCTGTCCCAGCTCGGTGCGCCGCTGATCGTCGTGGGCGCGGGCCTGCCGCACCTGCCGGCCGTGCTCAGCGCCGCCAAGTCGTACTCCGAGCGGCTCTACCGCTACCAGCGCATCGACCGGCTCGACCGGATCGCCGCCGACCAGGCGCTCTGCGCGCCGGCCGAGCGGGAGGAGGTCGAGTACGAGCAGAAGGCGCTCGACCTGCTCTACGAGAAGTCCGGCGGCTATCCCTACTTCGTCCAGGCGTACGGCAAGGCCACCTGGGACCACGCGCCCCGCTCCCCGATCACCTCGGCGGACGTCCGGGTCGCCGCGCCCGAGGCGGAGGCCGAACTGGCGGTGGGGTTCTTCGGCTCCCGGTTCGAGCGAGCCACGCCTGCCGAACGCGAGTACATGCGCGCGATGGCGACGCTGGCGCTGGTGGACGGCGAGGAGGGCGGCCGGGACGACATGGACGCGGCGGTGCCGACCGCCGAGATCGCCCGCGCGCTCGGCCGCAAGCCGGCCAGCCTCTCCCCGGCGCGTGACGCGCTGATCAAGAAGGGGCTGATCTACTCCGGCGAGCGGGGGACCGTGGCGTTCACCGTGCCGCACTTCGGCCGCTACCTGCGTACCCAGCCCGCCTGACCGCTGCTCGTGAAACGGCCTCAGACCCGCGACCACGGTGGCGGGAAGACCACCTCGCCGGCCGGCGGTGGCGGCTCCCCGCTCGCCGACGGCGGCAGCACCAGCGCCTGCCACGGCTCCCCCAGCCCGGACCAGGGACTGGTCAGGCCCAGCCGGTCCGCCGGGCCGAACCCGAACCGCCGGTAGTAGGCCGGGTCGCCCAGCACCACGACCAGCCGCTCGCCCAGCTCGGTCGCGGCGTCCAGTGCCGCCTGCACCGCCGCCGTGCCGTGCCCCAGCCGCTGCCGGTGCCGCGCCACCGCCACCGGCCCGAGGGCCAGCGCCGGCCAGGTGCCGCGTTCGGTGCGCACGCCGACGCGTGTGAGCAGCGCGTACGCCACCACCTCGCCGCCGTACTCGGCGACCATGGCCAGCTCCGGAATCCACGCCGGGCTGTGCCGCAGTTCCTCGACCAGGCCGACCTCCGGTGGGGTGGCCACGTCGGGACGGGCGAAGGCGGCGGCCAGCACCCGGGCCACCGGCGCCTCGTCGGCGGGGCCCTCCGGGCGTAGTCGCAGCGTCGTCACCCGCGCGACCTTACCGAACGCGACCGGTCCATCCGCGACGGTCGCTGAAATCGATACCGTTCGGACGTCCACGTCGGCCGATACCTTTCGTGTGTTGCGGGGATGACGACGCCCCCGACGGGGTAAGACTGAGCCATGAAGCCCGTGCGCTCCCTCGCCCGAGTCATGTTGAGCGGCATCTTCGTGGTCAGCGGCGCCCGCAACCTGCGCAACCCGGAACGTCTGGTGCAGGCCGCGGAACCGGTCACCGGGAAGGTCGCCCCGCTGATCCAGAACGTGCACCCCCGTATCCCCACCGACACGGTCTCGCTGATCCGGGCCAACGCCGCCACCCAGCTCGTCGGCGGCCTGATGCTCGCCACCGGCCGGTTCACCCGCCCGGCCGCGCTGGTGCTCGCGGGCACGCTGATCCCGACCACCGCCGCCGGGCACGCCTTCTGGAACAACGACGACCCGGCCGCGCGCAACAACAACCAGATCCACTTCCTGAAGAACCTCGGCCTGCTCGGCGGCCTCCTCCTCGCCGCCGCCGACACCGAGGGCAAGCCGGGCCTGCGCTGGCGCGCAGGCCACCGGATCGACCACTCGCGCCGGTCGGTCACGCGCGCGGTCCGCACCGCCCGTCGCGAGGCGAAGATCGCCGTACGCTCCGCGGCGACCGCCCGTCGCATGCCCGGCTGACAAGCGTTCTCGTACGGCCACCACCCCCCGCAAGGCCACCAATCACCTGAACCGTCCGAGACCCGTTAACGCGGTGGAAATGTCAAAAACACGTGTGGGATCGGACACGGTCGCGTAACGCGGGAGGCAGCAACGTGAGGCGCCGTTCTAGGCTCCGTTCTGGACCTGGACGGGTACGACGACCTTGGTACGGGGGTGGCCACGCCATGCCGACGACAGTCGGTAGACGGACCAACCGCCTCGCCCCGACCTCCCGCGTCGACCGCCGGATCGTCGTGCGTCTCGGCGTCGTCGCCGCCGTGTCGTACGCCGCGTGGCTCGCCATCGGCGCTTTCGGACGGCCGTACAACTTCTTCGACATGAAGATCTACCACGGCGCGGTGCTGTGGTGGGCCGGCGGCAACGAGCTGTACGACTTCGTCGCGCCGTCGACCACGCTGGGTTTCACCTACCCGCCGTTCGCCGCCCTGGTCATGCTGCCGATGACCTGGCTGCCGGTGGACGGTGCCGGCTTCGTCAACGCGCTCGCCAGCATCGGCGCGCTCGCCGTCGTCCTCGCCGCGCTGCTACGCCCCATCGTGGACCGCCTCGGCTGGCCACTCTGGTTCACCGCCGGCATCGCCACCCCGCTCGCCGTCGCCATCGAACCGTCCCGGGAGACGCTCGGCTACGGGCAGGTCAACCTGCTGCTGTTCGCACTGATCATGGCGGACATGGTAGGCCTGCGCTGGCGGGCCAAGCGGGGCACCCACTACGAGACGGCCGACTCGCCGCTGGCCCGGTTCGTCTACAGCGGTGCCTGGGCCGGCGTGGGCATCGGTCTCGCCACAGCGGTCAAGCTCACCCCGGCGCTGTTCGTGGCCTACCTGATGCTCACCCGGCAGTGGCGGGCCGCGCTCACCGCTGTGGGCACCACGATCGGCGTGACCATCGCGACGTTCGGTGTGCTCGGTGAGGAGTCCCGCGCGTACTTCACCGGCGTGCTCTGGCAGACCGAGCGGGTCGGCGCGGCGGACATGACAGCCAACCAGTCCCTCGCCGGTCTGCTGGCGCGGCTCTACGACTCGATCGAGACGCCCGGCTTGCTCTGGCTGGCGTTCTCGGTGCTGATCCTGGCGCTGGGCCTGTCCCGGGCGATGAGCGCCCGCGCCGACGGCGACGAGTTGACCGCGTTCACGCTGGTCGGGCTCACCGCCAACGTGATCAGCCCGATCTCCTGGTCGCACCACCTGATCTGGGTCATCCCGTCGATCATCGTGCTGGCCGACGCCGCGGTACGCCGCCGCGAAGCCAGCCGCGGCCTGCCCCTGCGCGGCACCGGCGGCCCCTCGGCAAACGGTGTGCCGGCGCTGCGCCCACCGATCTGGTACCCGACGTTGACCGGCCTGCGCCACGGCGTCGGCGCGCTCGGGCTCTACCTGCTGTTCCTGATCTCACCCATCTGGCCGTACGAGCACCAGCTCCCCGAGGTGTCCCACTACCAGGACGGCCTGTTCGGCGCGCTGATGGAGAACTCCCTGGCTATCGCGCTGATCGTGCTCGTCGCGGCGCTGCCGTGGCGTCCCGGCGCCGAGCCGGCGTTCTACCACGAGCGGCTGGGCCGCACCGCCGCGCTCGCCGGCCGACGCTGAGCCGGCCGGTTCAGGGGCAGTTCACCCACTCCTCGGTGCCGTCGTCGAAGACCTGCCGCTTCCAGATCGGCAGCCGCGCCTTCACCTCGTCGACCAGCCGGGCGCAGGCGGCGAACGCGGCCGCGCGATGCGCCGTGCTGACCGCCGCCACCAGCGCCACGTCCCCGATCTCCAGCGGGCCGATCCGGTGCGACACCGCCACCGCGTACACCTGCGGGTCGGCCGCGATCTCGGCCGCCACCTCGCGCAGCACCGCCTCGGCGGTGGGGTGGCCCTCGTACTCCAGCCGGGTGACCGCCCGCCCGTGGTCGTGGTCGCGGACCACGCCCTGGAAGGACACCACCGCACCGGCCCGGCGGTCGGCGACCGCCGCCTCGTGTTCGGCCAGGTCGAGCGGCCGGTCGGTCACCGCGCCGAGCACCACGCCTGCTTCCACTGTCACGACGTCTCCCGTCGGCTCGTCCGTCGCGCTCACCCGAACCGCTCCCCGGGGGTCAACGGCAGCGGCACGAGCGGCACCCGATCGCCGGCCGCGCCGCTGGTGCCGGGCCGGATCACCGCGAACCCGTCCGCGCCGGCCAGCCCGCGCAGCATCGCCGAGCCGACGTGCCGCACCGGGTACGCGGTGCCGGCGACGCGGTCCCAGCGGGCCAGCGCCAGATGGGTGTAGTCGCCGCGCCCGGGAATCGGCTCGGCCAGCGTCACGTGCGGGAGCACCGGCATCTGCCGGCCGGTGAGACCCGCGAGCAGGGGCGCGACGAGCGACACCAGCGCCACCACCGCCGACTGCGGGTTGCCGGGCAGGCCGGCCACGAACCGCACCCGCCCGTCGCCGTCCACCAGCCGGGCGAGCAGCATCGGAAAGCCCGGACGCACCGCCACCGTGTTCACCACGTAGTCGGCGCCGAGCGCCTCCAGCGTCGGGTGCAGGTGGTCGACCGGGCCGTGCATGGTGCCGCCGGTCGTGCAGACCAGGTCGGCGTTGGCGAGCGCGCCCCGAAGCGCCGCCACGTGCGCGGGCAGCGTGTCGGCGACCGGGCCGACCACGTCGGCGGCGCGTACCTGGCAGCCGTAGCGGCGCAGCCAGGCCGGCACCGACGGGCCGAGCGCGTCGCGGACCCGGCCCGCGCCGGGCGGACCCGAGGTGAGCAACTCGTCGCCGAAGACCAGCAGCGCGGCCCGGGGTGGGCGGCGGACCCGCAGCGTGTCGTGCCCGCAGGAGGCGGCCAGGCCGATCACCGCCGGGTCCACCGGCGTGCCGGCGGGCAGCAGTTCCTCCCCGAGGTACGCCTCCTCGCCCGGCTCCCGCCACTCCGGCGCCGGGCGGGGCGTGCCGGCCACCAGGCCGTCCGCCGTCCGCGTCGACTCCTCGATCCGCAGGATCGCCGTCGTGCCCTCGGGGACCATCGCGCCGGTGGCGATCTCCACCGTGCTGCCGTCGGCCTCCAGCGGAGGTGCGGTCTGCCCGGCGAGCACCCGCCCGGCGACGCGCCACGGCCCCGCGCCGCGTACCGCCCAGCCGTCCACGCTGGAGGTGGGGAACGCCGGCAGGTCGGTACGTGTGGTCAGCGGCTCGGCCAGGGTGTGCCCGTCGGCCTCGGCCAGCGGCCGGGCCACCGCGGGGAGCGCGGCGGACAGGCCCACCGCGTACACCCGGGAGCGGGCCTCCTCCCACCCGGCCGGTGGTGGCGTGCCCGCCTCGGCCGCGGCGGCTTCGGTTTCCGTGCTCATCCGGCGAGCCTAACGCCGGGGCACGTGCCTCGCGGGTTCAGTGGTCGCCGCCGCGAAGCTGGTCGACGGCGTGCCGCAGGATCGGCCCGAGCACCGCCAGACCGTCCCGGGCGCCGCCGCGTGAACCGGGCAGGTTGACCACGAGCGTCCGGCCGGCCACCCCGGCCAGGCCCCGGGACAGCGCCGCCGTCGGCACGGTGTCGCGGCTGTGCGCGCGGATCGCCTCGGCGATGCCGGGAATCTCGTAGTCGAGCAGCGCGCGGGTCACGTCGGGCGTGCGGTCCGTCGGGGTGATGCCGGTGCCGCCGCTGGTCAGCACCACGTCGACGCCGTCGGCGCGGGCCGCGCGCAGGGCGTCGCCGACCGGTTCGCCGTCCGGCACCACCACCGGGTCGTCGACCTCGCACCCCAACTCCCGCAGCCCGGTCACGAGCAGTGGGCCGCTGGTGTCCTCGTAGACCCCGGCGGCGGCCCGGTTCGACGCCACGATCACCCGGGCCCGGATCACGGCCGGTCCTCCGGCCGGACCCACTCGCCGGTCTTGCCGCCCTCCTTGCGGAGCACCCGGACGGCGTCCACCGACGCGGCCGGGTCGACCGCCTTCACCATGTCGACAAGGGCCAGCCCGGCGACTGCCACCGCGGTCAGCGCCTCCATCTCCACGCCCGTGCGGTCGGCGGTCTTCGCGGTGGCGGTGATCTCCACCGTGTCGGCGGTGAGGTCGAGGTCGACTGTGACGCCGTGCAGCGCGATCGGGTGGCAGAGCGGGATCAGGTCGGGGGTGCGCTTGGCGCCCATGATGCCGGCGAGCCGGCCGACGGCGAGCGCGTCGCCCTTGGGCAGGCCGTCGCGGCGCAACAACTCCACCACTTCGGCGGTGGTGCGGAGGCGGCCGGCGGCGACCGCGAGCCGGCCCGAGACCGGCTTGGCGGAGACGTCGACCATCCGGGCCGCACCGGCCGGGTCGACGTGGGTGAGCTGCGCGGGTTCGGTCACGGCCCGACCCTATCCGCCGGGTACGACGCCGCGGGTGCTCCGGCCGGCGGCGGGGAGGAGCGTCGTGTCGGGTGCGCGTGCACGACGCCCCTCCCTCACCTGCCCACCGCCGATTCGCTGGGGGGAACTGGCGGTGGGGACCTCGTTCGGCCGGGTCCGCTCTGGCGCTGAACCCTCCCCGTGGCCGATGCCCGGGACGCTAACGAACGCCGCGATAAGAAATCGATAAGCCGGTTCAGGCAGGCGTCTCGGCGAGCTGTCGGCGCAGGTCGTGGCGCTCGGGCGCACCCATCCGCTCGAAGATCGCCAGCGCGCGCTGCCGGTACCGTCGTGCCTGCGCCGGCTCCTTTTCCACCAGGTGTCCGGCCAGGCCGTCGAGGGCGCGGGCCTGCTCGTACGGATGGCCGATCCGGGTGGCGATGGCGAGTGCCTCCTCGAAGACGGCCACCGCCTCGGCGGCTCGCCCCGTGGCTCCCAGGGTGACGGCCAGCTCGTTGCGTGCCCGGGCCTGGACGTCCCGCTCGCCGGACGCGGCGGCGGCCTCGATGGCGGCCTCGTGGTGCCGCAGCGCGTCGTCGTAGCGGCCGAGTTGCCGGTAGGTGCCGGCGAGGTCGCTGAGCGTCTCGGCACGGCCGAAGCCGTTGCCGGTGCGATCCCGGAGCGCGAGCGAGGCTCGGAGCAGGCGCTCCGCCGCGGCGTTCTGTCCCAGGCGGTATCTGAGGCCACCGAGATGCCCCAGTGCGTTCGACATGTGGAACGGATCCTGCTTGATCCGGGCGGCGAAGAGGTGTAGCCGATGGACCGCCATCGACTCGTCGTAACGACCGAGGTGGCGCAACGTGAGGCCGAGGTTCGGCAGGACCGGAAGGGTGTCCAGCGCGTAGCTGCGCAGCGTCATGCGGTTGGCTTCGAGCGACTGGTGGAGTCGCCCGGTCAGCCAGTGCACGGCGCCGAGGTTGAACCGTGCCCGCTGCGCGCCCGATTCGTCACCGAGCCCGGTGAGGATCGACACCACCTCGTGCAGGTGTGCCGAGGCGTCCTGGTAGGCGCCGGTGCGTACGCACGCCGAGGCGAGATAGTTGTGCATGAGGGCCACGGCGTGCCTGTCCCCGCACCGCTGGGCGGCGACGAGACCCACCGCGTGCGTGGCCGATATGTCGTCGAAGTAACCGCGAATGTAGAAGAACCGCCAACCGGCGCGAGCCAGGCGCCACGCCATCGGTTCATGGCCCTGGTCAGCCGCCTGACGGACGAAGGCGTCCAGGTTCGACCGCTGTTCCTCCAGCCAGTCCAGGTCGCGGTCGACGCGTCCGGCGAGCAGATCCGGTCGAAGCGGTTCTCCGAGCCGCAGGTGCTGCGCGAGCACCCGGCCGTCCTCGATCGACGCGGACGCCCGCACCACCGAGTGCAACACGTGATCCAGCAGGTTCCGGATCGCCGGTCGTCCGGTCGTCGGCTCGTCCTCCTGCCGGGCCAGTTCGGCGGCGTAACGCCTCATCAGGTCATGCAGGCGATACCGGCCGGCCGAGGTCTCCTGCACGAGGTGACGGTCCACCAGTTCGTCGAGGACGTCCGCCGCGTCCGGCAGGGGCAGGTCGGTCAGGGCTGCCACCATGGCGGTGTCGAGGTGGTTCCCGGCCGCCAGCCCGAAGGATCGGAAGGCTTTCCGGCACGCCTCGTCGAGCGGCTCGTACGACTCGGCGAACGCCTCTATCACGCTTCGCGCCTCGGCACGGAGACCGGGGAGGAAGATCGACCTGTGGCTCAACCTGTCGACAAGGTCGGAGATCCGCCAGTCGGGCCGATGTGCCAGCCGGGTGCCGGCCAGTCTGACGGCGAGCGGGAGGCAGCCGCAGATGTCGACCAGTTGTCGCGCGGCCTCCGGCTCGGCCGCCACCCGGCCGCTCCCGATGAGGGTGGCGAGCAGTTCGAGCGCCTCGGCCTCGGTGAGGACGGCGAGGGACACCGGCGGTCGTTCGGTGAGTGCCAGCAGGCGCCGCCGGCTGGTGACGAGGAAGACGGCCGATCCGGAGACGGGTAGCAGCGGCTCGACCTGCCGGCTGTCGGCGGCGTTGTCGAGCACCACCAGCACCGAGCGCGCGGCCAGTTCGCGCCGCCACATCTCCTGCCGGTCGGGCAGTTCCAGCGGTATCCGGCCAGTCGGCACACCCAGTTGGCGAAGCAGCGTGTCCAAGGCCGCCGCGGGCCGCATCCGGGTTCGCACGCTGTGTCCCCGAAGGTCGACGAAGAGCTGCCCATCGGGGAAGCGCTCGGTCGACCGGGCGGCCACGTGCAGGGCGAGAGTTGTCTTGCCGCAGCCCGCCATGCCGTCGATCACCCGAATCGTCGGGCCGGAGCCGGGCGCCTCGCGCACTTCGCGCAACAATCGATCGACCGTTTCCTCCCGGCCGACGAAATCCATCACTGTCCGGGGCAACCAATTGCGCTTATGCGCTGCACTCCGGATCGCTTCCACCTCGTGCGCCGATTCCGGAATCCGGCGCCGGGCCCGGGCCGCGACCATGCGAAGTCGCTCCATCTCCGCGCTCGGCGACACGCCGAGCTGGTCGGACAACGCCTCGCGAGTGGCGCGGTAGACGGCGAGGGCGCCTCCCGGGTCACCCACTTGGATGAGCGCGCGCATCAGGAGACACTGCGCCCGCTCGCGCAGCGGCTGATGCGAGACGTGGTCACGCAGTAACGACACCGCTGATTCAGGGCGTCCGAGGCTGAGATACGCCTCGGTCAACAGTTCCAGCGCCGCCTGGCGTTCCTCACTGACGGCCTCGCGCTGAACGGCGAGCGCCGGCCCCAGCGCCAAGCCGGCGAGCAGCGGGGCCGCCGCGTCGACCACCTCGACGAGCACGGAGGCCGCATGCGCGGCCTCCCCGTCGCGCATCAGATCCCGGGCACGGCGCAAGTGGAAGTTAAATCGGTGAAGATCGATCAGACCTGCGTCGATGAGGAGTCGGTAACCGCCCGGTTCCCGGACGATCCTCGGCGCGTCGCCCGCACCCGAGTCGAGGCTCCGACGCAGATTGGCGGCGTAGGTCCGGACGTTCGCGACAGCCGACCGAGGTGGCGCGTCCGGCCACAGCTCGTCCACCAGGTCGTGCAGCGTGACCAACTGGTTGGCCCGTACGGCGAGTAGCGCGAACACCAACTGCTGCTTGGGGGTTCCAAGCGGAAGGTCCACGGCGCCGAGCCGTACCGCCAGACCCCCGAGTACCCGGATTTCCACGCTGCTGTTCCAGCCTCGGTCGGCAACCTGCCCACCGGAGCGACAGCGTAATCGATTCGTCACAAAGGCGTCGCCCCGGCTCAGACGCTGGGCGGACAGCCGGTCGTCGCCCTCGTCCGACACGGCTGCCGAAGTGGCCCGAAGCACGGTTGTAATGTTTCGCCGCCGAGGCGACGCTACTGACGGACTGAGTGGTCTCGTGCTATTCGATGCATTCAGCGACGGCGCGGGTACCCAAAGGAGACAGCCTGGCTTCGCTCTGCAAGCACGCCATGGACAGAACGTCATTTAAGCTGCAATAGTTACTTATATTGCGCATACCGACATTAATTCTTTCAGACCCACTCGAATATCCCCTAATCTGCCCTCAGTCAGCAAGGCGCGGAAACGCACCGAGAAGGCATAGGGCAGCCGGCGGCAATGCGCGGCAGCGGATCGAAGTAACGACTTCAGTCCGTGACCATTCCGCCCCGGAGCGATATTCGAGGAGGGCAGCACAATGCGCAGCACCGAATGGGGATGAGTTTCCCGGACCCGGGTGAGGCGGTAGGCTGCCGCTCATCGCATACCGACGGTGAGCGGCGGGTGACGCGGGTTGAGCCGAACCACAGAAAGCCGAACGGCTGTGGACCCGCACCTGCGCGGGATTGTCTACACGTTGGTCGCGGGGGCGACGATCGTCGCCCTCACCGCGATCTACTCCGCCCGTACGCAACACCCCGACTCCGCACGTGACTTCGTCACCGTCATCGCACTCGTCGTCACGGTGACGCTGGCCACCGTCATCAAGACCCGTCTGCGGATCCGCTCCACCACCTTCTACTTCGCCTGGGTCGAGACCGCGATCGTCATCGGCCTCGCCGTCGCTCCACCCTCGTGGGTCGTCCTGGCCACCGGGATCGGCGTGGCGTGCGGATCAGTCACCCGCCTGGCACCCATCAAGGTGGCATTCGCCATCGCGAAGCACACCCTGGTGGCCGGCGGAGCCACTGTCGCCACCCTGCTGCTGGGAAGCACCTGGCCGCCTCGGGAGCCACTCGGCATCGTCCTGCTGCTGGGGTTCGTCTACCTGGTGGCCGCCGTCCTCGACGACGTCCTCGCGATCCCGGTTATCGCGCTCGCCTCCCGCACGCCGATCCTCCAGCAGTTCCGCGACGACCTCGACCTGCGGCTCGCCGGATTCGGCCTGCGCTTCCTGGTGGCCGCCAGCACCGTACTCATCCTGCGGGTCGACCCCCGCCTGTTGCCCGCCGTACCCGCGCTGGTGCTCAGCCTGCACCTGGCCTACTCCAGCCGGATCCGCACCCGCACCGAGCAGCAGGCATGGCAGCGCCTGGCCCGCGCCACCGACGCCCTCAACGTGGTCGACCTCGACCAGGTGCTCACCACAGCGGTCACCGAGGCCAGCGAACTCTTCTCCGCCGACGAGGTCGAGATCGAACTGCGCGACGGCGGACGCACCATCCGGGGCAACGGCACGGACATCGCCTACGACGGAACAGCCCCCCGGCCCAGCGCCGTCGACGGTCAGATCATGCCGATCGTGCTGGAGGGCCACGACCGCACCGACGACGTCGGCGTGCTGCGGCTGCGGTTCGCCGGCCCGGTCGAGCTCTCCGAACGCGAGCAGTACACCCTGCGTACCTTCGCCTCCGCCCTCTGCACCGCGGTCCGCAACGCCCAGGCGTACGCCGAACTCGCCCGCATCGCCGAGGACCACGCCTACGCCGCCACCCACGACGCCCTCACCGGCCTGTCCAACCGGCGGCACCTGCTCGACGAGGGCAGCGCCCAGCTCACCAGCCGGCACGCCGACGGCGTCACCGCCCTGGTGCTGATCGACCTCAACCACTTCAAGGAAGTCAACGACACCCTCGGGCACGGCGCCGGCGACCAGGTGCTGATCCAGGTCGCCGAACGCCTCCGCGGCGCGGCACGCCCCGACGACCTGGTCGCCCGGCTCGGCGGCGACGAGTTCGCCGTACTCCTGCGCGGCCTGCCCGCCCCCGCCGTCGCCGCCCACCGCGCCGAGGCCCTGCTCGCGGCGCTGCACGACCCGCTCGACCTCGACGGCATGCGGATCAGCGTGGAAGCCAGCGGCGGCATCGCCGTCGCCCCCGCCACCGGCGGCATGGCCGAACTGCTGCGCCGCGCCGACGTCGCCATGTACCAGGCCAAACGCGCCGGCCAACGCGTCGCCACCTACGCCCCGGCCCGCGACACCGCCGACCTGAGCCGGCTCACCCTCGGCGGCGAACTGCCCCGCGCCGTCGCCGACCACGAGTTCACCGTCAACTTCCAGCCCATCGTCGACCTCGGCAGCGGCGAGGTGATCGGCGCCGAGGCACTCGCCCGCTGGCACCACCCCACCCACGGGCTCATCGACCCGCTGCGCTTCCTCGAAGCGGTGGAACGCTCCGGGCTGCTCCCCGCCTTCGCCGAGGCGATCCTCGACCAGGCCCTCATCGCCGCCGGCTCCTGGCGCGACGCCGGCTTCGACCTGCCCGTCTCGGTGAACGTGTCCCCACGCAGCCTGCTCGACGCCCGCTTCCCCGGCGCCGTACTGGCCCGGCTACGCGCCCACGACCTCCCGCCGGACCGGCTCGTCCTGGAGCTGACCGAGACGCTCACCCTCAGCCAGCTCGACGTCGTCGACCGCGTCCTCAGCCGGCTGCGCGACTCCGGCGTCCGGCTCGCGCTCGACGACTTCGGCACCGGATACTCGTCGCTCTCCCTGCTCTCCCGCATCCCCGTACACGAACTGAAGATCGATCGCAGCTTCGTCGGCGCCATGGAGACCGCGCCCGAAGCCGCCGCCGTCATCCGCTCCACCCTCGACCTCGGCCGCAGCCTCGACCTCACCGTCGTCGCCGAAGGCGTGGAGAGCGAACCGCAACGCCGCGCGCTCTGGGAACTCGGCTGCGCCGCCGGGCAGGGCCACCTGTTCGCCCGGCCACTGCCCGCCGCCGCGCTGCTCGCCGCCCTCCAACGCGGCAACGGCGGCCGGACCGGCGCGCTCGCACCCGCGCTGCACGACACCGGCGCCGTCATCCGCCTCCCCGGCCGCCGCACCGGCCGTACCCGCCCGGCACCCCCCGCCGCCAGCGACGCCCGGCAACCCTGACCCGGCCGGGGCACCCCGCCGGTCTGCCACACTGGCCCGCGTGACCGCCCACGCCGACCCGGCAACCCCCGTCTCCCGCCGCTGGTCGGCACTCGACACCGCCGCCGGCGGCCTCGCCCTCGACCTGGGCCTCTACGCCGCCGCCACCGTCTTCGCCGCGATCACCGCCGCCACCTCCACGCTGCCGCCGCACCGCGCCTGGGGCACCGTCGCCACCATCGGGTACGCCCTCGCCACGCTCGCCGCGACCACCCAACTGCTCGCCCGCCGCCGCGACCCCGGCACACCCCTGGCCGGCCTGCCCGCACGCTGGACCGTCGCCGGCCTCACCTGGGCCGCCACCGCGCTCCTGCCGGTCGTCACGCAGAGCATCGAACGCGCCGGCGGACGCACCGACCGCGCCCAGGAGGAGGTGATCGTCGTCGAACACGCCGGCGCCCGCCTCGCCGAACACGGCACCCCCTACCTCGGACCCGACGCCATCGCCGCCCTGCCCCCCGCCGAACAACTCCTCGGCTACACCCCCTACCAGCCCGGCATGGCACTGTTCGGGCTGCCCCGAGCCGCCGTCGACGCCTGGTGGACCGACTCGCGCGTCTGGTTCGCCGTGGTCACCGCACTCACAGTCGTCGCCCTCGTCGCCACGCTGCGCGCCGGCGGCGGCCCGTCCGCACCCCGCCGCGACGCCGCCGTCCTGCGCGCCGTCCAGGCCGCCACCGTCCTGCCCGTCTGCGCGCTCACCCTCGCCACCGGCGGCGACGACCTCCCCGTACTCGCGCTCTGCCTCCTCGCCCTCGCGCTCGCCGCCGCCGGCCGACCCGGCCGGGCCGGCCTCGCGGTCGGCGCCGCCGGCGCCCTGAAGCTCTTCGCCTGGCCGGTCGCCGTCGTACTGATCGTCTGGGCCGCCACCCGCCGGGCCGCGCTCCGCACCGCCCTCGGCGCCATCGGCCTCCCCGTCCTCGCGCTGGTCCCGGTACTCCTCGTCGACCGCGACGCCCTCGTCGAGAACGTCCTGCGCTTCCCGCTCGGCCACGGCCTCGTCACCAGCCCCGCCCAGTCACCCTTCCCCGGGCACCTCATCGCCGAGACACTCCCGGCCGGCCGCGCCGTCGCCGCCGCGCTGCTCGTCGCCGCCGGCGGAGCCATCGCCGTCCGGCTGCTGCGCCGCCCGCCCCGCACCGCCGCCGCCACGGCCCTCATCTGCGGGTACGGGCTGCTCGCCGCGATCCTGCTGATGCCCTCCACCCGTTTCGGGTACCTGCTCTACCCGGCCGCCCTGCTCGTTCTCGCCCCCGCGCTGGCACTCACCCGACCGGACGACCCGGCGGCATTCCCGGCAACCGCCCCGCGCGACCCGGCCGGAAGGCGTACACCTGAGGAATGACCACCTACCGCGACCGGGCCGAAGCGGGACGTGAACTCGCCGAGCGACTCACCGACCTCGCCGGCCACCCCGACGTCATCGTCCTCGGCCTGGTCCGCGGCGGCGTACCCGTCGCCCGGGTGGTCGCCGACCGGCTCGGCGCCCCACTGGACGTCCTCGTCGTCCGCAAGCTCGGCGTGCCCTGGGCACCCGAGGTCGCGTACGGCGCACTCGGCCCCGGCGGCGTCCAGGTCCTCAACGACATGGTCGCCGACCGGATCAGCGACAACGACAGAGCCCAGGTCCGCCGCCGCGAACAGGCCGAACTGGAACGCCGCGAACAGCGCTACCGCGGCGGCCGCCCACCGCTCGACCTCACCGGCCGCACCGCCGTCATCGTCGACGACGGACTCGCCACCGGCGCCACCGCCCGCGCCGCCGCCCAGGTCGCCCGCCACCTCGGCGCCACCCGCGTCCTCGTCGCCGTCCCGGTCGGCTCCGAGCAGGCGTACGACATGCTCGCCGCCGACGCCGACACGGTCGTGACCTGCCAACTCCCGCACGACTTCGCCGCCGTCGGCGCGTACTACGAGGACTTCCACGAGGTCTCCGACGACGAGGTCACGCAGGCGCTGACCGCCACTGCGTGAAAACACCCGGTACCGTCGTTGTCATGCAGATGACCTGTCCCAAGTGCCGCGGAGAAATGCGCCAGTACGAGCGCAGCGGAGTAGTCATCGACCAGTGCGGCGAATGCCGGGGCATCTTCCTCGACCGCGGCGAGCTGGAAAAGCTGTTCGATGCCGAGGCCAACTGGAACCAGCAGCACGGCGGCACCCGGCAGGCCGCGCCCTCCGGAGCCGGCTACCCACCGCCCCCGCCGCCCCCGCCCGCCGCCGCGCCGCACCAGCCCGGCTACGGCGCCGTCCCCCCGCCTCCTCCGCCGCCGCCCGGCCACGGCTACGCGCAGCCCGCGTACGGCCACGGTCAGCAGCAGCACTACGGCTACCACGGCCACTACCGGCGCAAGAAGAAGCACGGCTTCCTCGGCGAACTGTTCGACTGACCGCCGGCCACGCGCACGCCGGGCCGGTGCACCGCATCGACCCGGCGCGCTCGTCGGCGTGCCGTGCCCGCCACACCGTGGCAGGCTGCTCGCCATGAGCCCGATCCGGCAGCACGAGGCGCTGGCCCAGGCGTACGACGGCATCACCGCCGTGGTCACCCCGCTCGACGACGCCGGCCTGCAACGGCCCACCCGCTGCCGCGGCTGGCTCGTCGCCGACCTGCTCTTCCACGTGCTCTGCGACGCCCAGCGCGCACTCGTCGCCCTGGCCAGCCCCGCACCCGGACCGGCCGACGTGGACGACGTCAGCTACTGGCGCGCGTTCACCTCCGGCGACGACGACGCGAGCGCGGGGCACGCCTGGTGGGCACGCCGCTCCGCCGCCGCCTTCGACCGGCCCACCGGCGTGGTCCGGCTCTGGTCCGACACCGCGCCCGCCGCCGTCCGCGCGGCCACCGCGGCCGACCCCGACGGGTACGTGACCACGCAGGGCCACGTGCTGCGCGTACCCCATCTGCTCGCCACCCTGACCACCGAGGCGGTCATCCATCACCTGGACCTGGTGGTGGACCTGCCGGACGCGCCGCGGCCGGCGGCGGATCCGACGCGGGTCGCGGTGACCACGATGGACGGTCTGCTCAGCGACGACGCGGTACGGCCGGCCGGATGGGACGACCACGACTACCTGCTGAAGGCGGCCGGGCGGGTGCCGCTCACCGACCGGGACCGGCTGGAGCTGGGCGAGGCCGCCGGCTGGTTCCCGCTGCTCGGCTGACGCGGCTCAGACGATCGCCATGTCCACGAAGCGCGACAGGTGCAGCTGGGCCGCTACAGTGACCGTGTCGGTCGGCCCATTCCTGTGCTTGGCAACAATAAAATCCGCCTCGCCTGCACGCGGCGACTCCTTGTCGTAGTAGTCGTCGCGGTGCAGAAGGATGACAACGTCTGCATCTTGCTCGATCGAGTTGTGCGCGGCGATCCCGTTGGCGATGAAGTTGTGTGTGCCGAGCACCGTGGCGTCGTAAACGTCCTTCTCGCCGACTGACTCGATCGAGACGATCTCGTCCCAGAAGATGTCGTTCGTGGCGTGCAGGTCGAGATCCGCAGCGTCCAGCACCGCGGCCACCTTGGCGAGACGGGACCGGCTGGGTGCACGCTTCCACATCGCGCTGCCGGAGAACTGGGTTCCGACCGCCGCCGCGAACTCCCGGTGGCTCATTTTGCGCTCCGCCAGGACCTCCCGAACCCGTGACCACACCTCCCTGGGAACGGTGTCCACGTTCGGGTTACTGATGACGGATTCGAGAATCACCAGCAGCGCCGCGCAGCTGTTGGCGCGCTCACCGTGCACACCGATTTCCCGAAGGAAGCGGAGCTGGTCGTCTCGGCCGGAGATGTCCAGGGTGTACTGCGGCCGGTGTCGAGCGACCGGTACCTGCCGCAGTCGAGCCGAGATTCCGTAGCGAAGCAGCAGGCGTGAGATGTCCTCCAGCATGCGCCGCGACGTGGAGGAGAAGTAGACCCGTCCGCCTCGGCCGGACTTGTTGACGGTCACGGACCCGTCGGTGGCCCAGAGGTGCCGAAGGAAGAGGGTGATCTGCTCCTTGGGCAGACCGAACACCGCTTGAGGTACGAACTTCTCGTGGGACCGCAGCCCGAACAGCCCCAACCCGTCCAGCCACTCGGCGATCGGATTCCGCCGCCCGCGAGCGAGCCGGAATGGTGCCGGTAGCCGGAGCGTGGTCACTCGGGCAGCCGGGTAGTCGTCTCGCACAGCCGTGATCCCGAAGTGCGTCGCGGCCTCAGTCACGGCCGCCAGGTTGGCCTCGTCACAACTGGCGTAGCGGATCGGCTGCCGGCGGACGAACGAGCCGTCCCCGAGGAGGTGTGCCAGCATGACCACCGCCGACTCGGCCCACGGCTGGATGTTCAGCGGCGGCGGAATGTGCCGAGGCGCGGCGAGCCGCGTTCCAACCGTGAGTTCCTCCAGTGGCACCCACCCGCCGAACGTGAGGAAAGGATGGTTGGCAGTGGCTTCCACCTGTTTCCCGGAGGCGAGGGTCATCCGGAACACCTCCCGCGTCCCACTGGGGAATGCGTGCGTGAGCGTCCGGGGGGTGTAGCGGAGACCTTCATCGAGGGCCCAGACCGGAATGTCCCTGACGTTCCCAGCAAGAAGCGCCCCGAGGGTGATCTCCGAGTTGTCGTCGGCCCTGATAAGTCTCGTATCCGCGGTCAGGCAGCCCGATTCACGCAGGTCGGAAAGCTGGGGTCGCTTGTCGGTGCGCTGCTCGGGGCCACGGTTCAGCTGACTCACCGCGATCACCGGGCACTCGACCTCCTTGGCCAGCAGCTTCAGGCCACGCGACAGGTCCGCGACCTCCTGCTGCCGGCTCTCGGTGCGCTTCGGCGAGGTCATCAGCTGGAGATAGTCGACGACGATCAGCTTCAGGTCGTGCTTCTGCTTGAGCCGCCGCGCCTTCGCCCGGATCTCCATGAGGTTCATGCTCGGCGTGTCGTCGACGAAGAGCGGCGCCTCGCTGATCTCGCCCATGCAGCGGGCCAGCTTGGTCCAGTCGTCGTCGGAGAGCTGCCCGCTGCGCAGGACGTGCAGCGGTACGCGCGCCTCGGCCGAGAGGAGTCGCATGACGATCTCAACCTTGCTCATTTCCAGCGAGAAGATCGCCGACGCTTGATTGGCTCGAATCGCCGCATTTCGGGCAAAGTCCATAGATGCGGTCGATTTGCCCAAGCCAGGCCGGCCGGCCACGATGATGAGCTGGCCGGCGTGCAGGCCGTTGAGCAGGCGGTCGAGGTCGGTGAACCCGGTCGGCACACCGGTCATCACCCCGCCCTGGGCGCCGACCGCCTCGATCTCGTCGAGCGTCGGCTGGAGCATGTCGGCCAGGACGGCGAAGTCCTCGCTGACACGCTTCTCGGTGATCTCGTAGACGGCCTGCTGGGCGAGGTCGACGATGTCGTCGACGTCGCGGCTGCCGCTCGGGCCGGTGCCGTAGCCGAGCTGCACGATCCGGGTGCCGGCCTCGACCAGCCGGCGGAGCACCGCTCGTTCGCCGACGATGCGGGCGTAGTAGGCGGCGTTCGCGGCGGTGGGCACGCTGGCGATCAGCGTGTGCAGGTAGGGGGCGCCGCCGATCCGGGCGAGGTCGCCGGAGTCGGCGAGCGCGGCCGCCACGGTGATCGGGTCGGCGGGTTCGCCGCGACCGTAGATGTCCAGGATCGCGTCGAAGATGGTGGCGTGGACAGGGCGGTAGAAGTCGTTCGTCTTCAGGATCTCCACGACGTCCGCGATGGCGTCCTTGGACAGCAGCATGCCGCCGAGTACGCACTGCTCGGCGGCGACGTCCTGGGGTGGTGTCTTCTCGAACGCAGATTCGCGCGGCGGCTCGGGCGATTGTCCCCCGGTCCGTTCCGCACGCGTCTCGTCGGTGACCGACACGGGTTCCCCCCTCGCTGCGTCGGATCGAGTCCAGCTCTATCGCCGGGGTATGACAACTCTCCGCCGACCCTCCGGTCGATCGGGGGTCATCGCCCGGCGGTCGGGGGACAACGATACGGAACCCGAGGTCAGCCGCTCAACAAGGCCGGTGGATGAGCCTCGGGACAACCTGTGGACGCCTGGGGACAGGCATGTGCGCAGGGTGTGCACAGGGGTGTGGAAAAGTGATGGGGAATTCCGGGCGTATCGCCTCTGACCTGGGCTTTTCCTATCCCCACCCTGTGGACGGAAGATTTCCGGCCAAGCTTTGTCGTCGTTCGTCCCGTACTATCGCTGCGAACGGCGACACCTGGGACAGCGGGTTTACTTTCGGGTTGAGAGAGGTCACGCTCCGGCCGTGAGACACCGGGACTGGGGAAGCGGGGAGGACAGCCCGCGCGAGCGACGGCCGAGCGGTTCCTGGGATGAGCCCGCCGGGCCGCGCCGGGTCGACTCGTACGCGCCGGAGGGCTACCGCACGGCGAGCCGGCGGCGGGCGATCGAGCGTGGCCAGGACGAGCCGGTGGAGACGTACCTTCCGCGGTGGGCGCTGGAGTCCGGGGTGAGCCGGGCGGACGGCGGTGGCCGGCATGCCGCGCCCGACGACGACGAGGTGGAGGCGCCGTCCTCCGGTGCTGGTCGGCGGGCGGAGGCCGGCCGGCGGGATCTGCGCGCGATCGGCGCGGGTCCGTTGTCGGACCACACCGCCGAGTGGACGATGGACGCCCCGCAGGAGCGGGGGTATGTGGGTAACCGGCGGGCGGACGAGGACGACGAGCCGGTGTCGGGTGCGGCGCCCCGGAGTCGTCCGCGCCGGGCGGCGACGCGCCGGCCGCAGGTGATCTGGTCGGGGCTGCCGGAGTCGGCGGGTTCGGGCGAGGAGCCGGCCGGGCCGGACGGTGGACGGCCGGCGGGTCGGCGGCGTCGGTCGGCGTCGGGTTCCTCCTGGCCGCCGCCGGCGGGGTCGGACTCCACCTGGTCGCGTCCGGCGGCCTCGGACGGCGCGTGGTCGCGCTCGGCGACGGATGCCGGGTGGCCGGCGGCGTCGGATGCGGGCCGGTCGGCGCCGACGGCGGAGCCGGAGCCGGCGTGGGGGCGGGCGACGGCGTCCGAGCCGGAGCCGACCTGGTCGCGGGCGACGGCGCCGGAGTCGGCGCGTCCGGCGGCGGATCCGTGGCAGCGTCGCCGGGGCGCCGAGCGGGAGCGGGTGGATCCGCCCGCTGCCGACCCGTGGGACGCGTCGGGGTTGCACGCCTGGGACCGGCCGGTGCCCGCGAGCCGCTGGGAGCGGGCGGAGAGCGGGTGGGACCGTACGGAGCACACGGGTGAGTGGGACCGGTTCACCGACACCGGTTTCCTGGAGCCGGTGCGGGACACGGACGACCGGTATGCGGGGGCGGATCCGTGGGATCGTTCGGCGCCGCCGGTGCGGGAGGGCTGGGCGTCGCCGGCGCGGGCCGAGGCGTTCTGGTCGGGTACCCGGCTCTCCGGTGACGATCCGCGGTGGATGGAGACCCCGTCGACGGCTCCGCGTTCGCCGGCGGTGGCGTACTCGGCGCCGCGTCCGCGTACCGTGCCTCGCCGTCGCCCGGTGGAGCCGGCGGCGTCGACGTTGCGGCGGCGGGTGGAGACGATCGGTGGCGGTTCGTGGGGTCGTCGGCTGGAGGACGACCTGCTGGACCCGGATCCGGGTGGTCCGTTGCGGCCGCTGGTCTACACGGCGGCCTGTTATCTGGTGCCGGCGGTGCTGCTCGTGATCGGTCTGCTGTTCCTCAGTGGTCAGCCGCCGGCGGGGTGCGTCACGGACATCACCGGTGGGGGTTGTGACTCGCCGCGTGCGCACGCCCTGGAGTCGTTGGTGTCGGCGGCGCCGCGGTTCGGGTTGGCGATGGTGAGCAGTCTGGTGGTGGCGGTGCTGCTGCGGCAGGTCGGTACGACGTGGCGGTCGGCGACTGTGGCGCTGGCGGCCGCTGTGGTGGGTGGTGGCTTGTCCACGGTGGTGATCAGCGCGGTGACCGGCAATCCGCTCGGTTGAGCGGCCTCGGCGGAGCGAATCCGGCCGGCGGCGGGGATGCGGAAAGGCCCGCACCGGCAGCCGGTGCGGGCCTTTCGCGTCGTGCTTCGGGTGTCAGCCCTTGACCACGTTCAGGTCGAACTTGGCGGTCACCTCGGGGTGCAGCCGGATGCTGACCGGGTAGGAGCCGAGCGCCTTGATGTGGCCGGGCAGCTCCAGCCGGCGGCGGTCCAGGGTCGGGCCGCCGGCCGCCTTGACGGCGTCGACGATCTCGGCCGGGGTGACCGAGCCGAAGAGCCGCCCGCCGTCGCCGGCGCGGGCCTTCAGGTTGACCTTGAGACCCTCGACCTGGGTCTTGACCTCGGTGGCGTGGCCGAGGTCGCGGATCTCACGGGCCGAGCGGGCCCGCTTGATGACCGTGACCTGCTTCTCCGCGCCCTTGGTCCAGGCGATCGCGAAGCCCTGCGGCAGCAGGTAGTTACGGCCGTAGCCGTCCTTGACCTCGACGATGTCGCCCGGAGAGCCGAGGCCGGACACCTCCTGAGTCAGGATGATCTTCATGTCCGTGCCTCCTCTCAGCGGGTCGTGGCCGTGTACGGCAGGAGCGCCATCTCGCGGGCGTTCTTGACCGCACGGGCGATCTGCCGCTGCTGCTGCGAGGTGACGCCGGTCACCCGCCGAGCGCGGATCTTGCCGCGGTCGGAGATGAACTTGCGCAGCAGCGCGGTGTCCTTGTAATCGATGTAGGTGATCCCGTCCTTGTCGAGCGGGTTCACCTTCTTCTTCGGCTTGCGAAGGGCCGCAGCCTTAGCCATTGCTCGTGCTCCTGGTTTGCGATCGCGGGCGCTCGGCGCCATTAGAACGGAGGCTCCTCGTCGAAGTTGCCGCCCGAACCACCGCGGGAGGGGGCGGGGGCAGCAGAGGCCCAGGGGTCGTCGAAGTTGCCTCCGCCGCCGCCCTGGCCGCCACCACCACCGAAGCCGCCGCCACCGCCACCGGAGCGGGACATCTTCTGCACCTTCGCCGTGGCGTAGCGCAGCGACGGGCCGATCTCGTCGACCTCCAGCTCGATGACGGTGCGCTTCTCACCCTCACGGGTCTCGTACGACCGCTGGCGCAGCCGGCCGGACACGATCACGCGAGCGCCGCGCTGCAGCGACTCGGCGACGTTCTCGGCGGCCTGGCGCCAGACCGTGCACGAGAGGAACAGCGGCTCGCCGTCCTTCCACTCGCCGGAGGCCTTGTCCATGAAACGGGGCGTCGAAGCGACCCGGAACTTGGCGACCGCCGCGCCGGAGGGGGTGAATCGCAACTCGGGGTCATCGGTCAGGTTGCCGATGACCGTGATGGTGGTGTCTCCTGCCATGACCATCTCCTCGCGCACTCATCTCTGTGCCGTACAGGCTCTCAGAGCCGTACGACAGCGTGGATGAGGCTTGTGATCCGGACGTGCCGGGTCTAGATGCTCAGCGCATCTCCGGGCGGATGACCTTGGTGCGCAGTACCGACTCGTTGAGTCGGAGCTGACGGTCCAGCTCGCCAACGGCCTCCGGCGTCGCCTGGAGGTCGATGACGGCGTAGATGCCCTCGGCCTTCTTGTTGATCTCGTACGCGAGGCGCCGGCGGCCCCACACGTCGGTCTTCTCCACCGAGCCACCCGCGGTCCGGATCACGTTCAGGTACGTGTCGAGCGACGGGGCGACGGTGCGCTCCTCGAGGCTGGGGTCGAGGATCACCATGACTTCGTAATGACGCAAGACGTGCTCACCTCCTGTGGGCTAAGCGGCCACGGTCCTTCCGTGGCAGGAGGTCGTGCGTCGTTGCCCGCGCCGATACCGGGGGAACCCGGCCGGACACACGGACAACCGGACCAGGATAGCCGGTCCGGACGATCATGGCCGGGCCGGTGGTCCCGGTGCCGGGTGCGGCGACAGGGGTCCACCCCCGGCGAACCGGCGGGTGGACCCCTGTCCACGGGACCGCGGGGCGTCCCGTCCGCATTCCTTGGGTGGGACCTGGGGAGGAACGACCACACCGATGAGGTTGGATCGAAGACGCCCCGCGGAGCTTTATCGTGTTGTCACCTGGTCTGACCATACAATGGCTCTCGTCACCACTTGGGGTAAATGGAGGAATTGGTCCGACTGCCGGTTCCCGTGCCGGGATGACGAGCGGATCCCGCCCCGTCGTGCCGGGCCGCACGGCGGGGCGTCCCGTTGCCGGGGGTCCACCCTCGCCCGTCCGTGCTGTGGACCACGTGCGGGCGGAGCGTCGACCATCGATCCCACCTCGGACAACGACCGCCGGGCCGGGTGGTGACGCGTCCGACCCGCCGGGCACCTCCCGCGAGCGCGCCGACCGTCGCAGGCGCGACGTAGGCTGCCCTGCATGCGAATCGGAGCCCACGTCGACCCGACCGACCCGCTGGCCGAGGCGGCCGCCCGGCAGGCCGAGGCGGTCCAGTTCTTCCTGGCCGACCCGCAGGGCTGGAAGGCCCCGAAGCCGCGCGAGGACGCCGACCGCCTGCGCTCCGCCGACGTCGACCTCTACGTGCACGCGCCGTACGTGATCAACGTGGCCACGCTCAACAACCGGATCCGCATCCCCAGCCGCAAACTGCTGCTCGCCCACGCCACCGCTGCGGCGGACGTCGGGGCCAAGGGCCTGATCGTGCACGGCGGCCACGTCAACGCGGGCCACGACGTCGCCGTCGGCTTCGACAACTGGCGCAAGACCTTCGCGTACGCGGCGGACTCGGGCGGCTTCCCGCTGCCGGTGCTGATCGAGAACACCGCCGGCGGTGACAACGCCTGCGCCCGGCACCTCGACTCGCTGGCCCGGCTCTGGGACGCGCTCGGCGACCACGAGGTCGGTTTCTGCCTGGACACCTGCCACGCGTACGCGGGCGGCGAGGAACTGCTGGGCCTGGTCGACCGGGTGAAGGCGATCACCGGCCGGATCGACCTGATCCACGCGAACAACTCCAAGGGCGCGTTCAACTCCGGTCAGGACCGGCACGACAACCTCACCGGCGGCACCATCGACCCGGAACTGCTGGTGGCGCTGATCCGCGCGGCCGGCGCGCCGGTGATCGTGGAGACCCCCGGCGGCGTCGAGGGCCAGACCGCCGACATCGCGTTCCTGCGCGGGCAGTTGGGCGCGGCGGCGTGACGACCGAGCAGTCCGGCAAGGCAGGCGGCGGCGCCGAGGCGGCGGACGCCGGGCCCGGCGACGGCACCGCGGACGAGGCCACCGGCGGGGAGAAGACCGAGGCCCGGGACCAGGGCGCCGCCGACACGGGCGACGCCGAGGACGGCAAGGACGGCGACGCCGCCGCCGGAGATGCCGCCGCCGAGAAGGCCGAGAGCGGCGACAAGGGCACCACGGGTACGGCCGGCGACAAGCCCGCCGATCCCTGGTCCGCGTTCGGACCCGCGCCGGAGCCGGTGCTCGGCCGGCCCCGCCGGACGATCCGCGCGGTCGGCCGGTTCCTGGTGCACGAGTGGACTCTGGCCGCCGTCGCCGCGCTGGCGCTGGCCGCGGCGATGACCTGGCCCACGTTGCGCTATCCGCGGCACACGCTGCCGCAGGACTACTGGGATCCGAGCCTGCAGGCGTGGCAGATGGCGTGGTCCGGGCACATCCTGCGCACCGACCCGGCGATGCTGTGGCACGCGAACACGTTCTATCCGGAGAACTGGAGCTTCGCGTTCTCCGACACGCTCCTCGGGTACGCCCCGGCCGGCCTGATCGGCGTCGGCCCGGAGCACGCCGTGCTGCGCTACAACATCATGTTCGTGCTGGCGCACGCGCTCGCCGCGTTCGGGGCGTACGTGCTGGCCCGGCAGCTCGGCGCGGGCCGCATCGGCGGCGCGGTGGCCGGGGCGAGCTTCGCCTACGCGCCGTGGCTGCTGGCCCAGGCGGGGCACCTGCACATCCTCTCCAACGGCGGCATCCCGCTGGCGCTGGCCATGCTGGCCCGGGGGCACGGCTGGTCCCTGCGCTACGGCTACCGGCCTCGTCGCCGGCACGCGGGCTGGGCGTTCGCCGGGTGGCTGGTGGCCGCGTGGCAGCTCAGCCTGGGGTTCGGCATCGGGCTGCCGTTCGCGTACATGCTGGCCGGGACCGTTCTGGTGGCGGTGGTGCTGTGGTTCGTGCGGCGGCGCCGGGTGAAGCGTCCGTTCGGGCGGCGGCTGTTCCTGGCCGACGTGTTCGGCGGGCTGGTCTTCGCCGCGGTGGGCGCGGCGCTGGCGGTGCCGTACTTCAAGGTCGCCGAGCTGCACCCGAACGCGGAGCGGACGCTCGGTGACATCGCGCTCTACTCGCCGCCGGCGAGCGGGTTCTTCACCGCGCCGGCCGAGTCGCGGGTCTGGGGCGGGCTGCACGAGGGCGCCCGGGCCGTGCTGCCCTGGCATCCGGAGATGACGCTGCTGCCGGGTTTCGTGCTCTACGCGCTCGCCGCCGGTGGCCTGTTCTTCTCGGTCTGGCGGGTCCGGCACCGGATCTTCCTGCTGGCCGGGGTGCTCGTGACGATGGCGCTGGCGATGGGCACCCGGTTCTTCGGCGGCCGGTTCACCTACGTGCCGTTGTTCGACTACCTGCCGGGCTGGAGCGGGCTGCGCACGCCGGGCCGGATGATGCTCTGGGCCACGCTGCTGCTGGGCCTGCTCGCGGCAGGCGCGGTCACCGCGTTCTGCATGCGGGTACGCGAACTGGCCGCCGAGCGGGTGCCGCCGTGGCCGGGTCCGTGGCTGCGGCTGGCCACGCTGCTGCCGTTGGCGCTGGTGATCGTGGAAGGGCTGAACGCGACGCCGCAGCCGGTGGTGCCGCGGCAGCCGGCGGCGATGCGAACGGTGGACGGCCCGATGCTGGTGCTACCGAGCAGCCAGAACCTGGATCAGCCGGTGATGCTCTGGTCCACCGACCGGTTCCAGCCGATGGTCAACGGCGGCAGCGGTTTCACGCCGCGCTCGCAGGCCCAGATCCGCGAGGCGACCGTCAGCTTCCCGGACTACGCGAGCGTCGACTACCTGCGGCAGATCGGCGTGAAGAACGTGGTCGTGCTGCGCGACGAGCTGGCGGGCACCCCGTGGGAGGGGATGCTCGACCGGCCGGTCGACACG